>DAOMZC010001460.1:0-1688 GCA_035437965.1 Pseudomonadota bacterium | reverse complement strand
CCGGCCACGCCGATGGGCTTCGCGATGGCGAACTGGCGGTGCACCCCGAGCAGCGGCCGGTACCGCTACACGACGTATATGTCGGGGAGCCCGGGAGGTCGAGTCTGTACTGGGAAGGGCAAGCGAGCTGCGCGCGGCCGGGGACCGACATCTACCTGCAAGGACACGCGCAGGCTCCACGCGGTGAGCCGGTGACCGAACTCGATGTCGCGCTGCGCGTGGGTGCAACCGAGCGACGGGCGCGTGTGTTCGGCGATCGCGTCTGGCGCAGAGGTCTGTGGGGCCTTCGCATTTCGGCACCGGCGCCTTTTGTCCGGATGCCGCTCTGCTACGAGCGCAGCCTGGGAGGCTGGCTGCCGCGGGCCTTGGGGCGCGATGCTTCAGCGGTCGAGCGAAACCCCGTTGGGCGCGGACTTTATCCGAGTGTCAGCGAAGCCGAAGGCCAGCCGTTGCCGAACCTGGAAGACCCACAGGCGCTGATTCGCAGCCCCGAGGATCACCCGCTGCCGCAGGGCTTCGGTCCGGTTGCGCGAGGCTGGATGCCTCGGCGCGCCTTCGCCGGCCGGTTTGATCCGAGATGGCAGGCCGAGCACGCGCCGCTGTGGCCGTCGGACACTGACCCGCGGTTCTTCTCGGCAGCATCCCCAGGACTGCTCTTTACTCCGCACCTAGAGGGAGGCGAGGAAGTCAGGTTGATCGGCCTGCATCCCGAGGGGCCACTGCACTTCCGCCTGCCCAAGTACGCGCTCGCGGCCAAGCTGCGCTTCACTGGCCATGCTGAGCGTCAACTCCTTCGCCTTGAGGCCATCATGTTTGAACCCGACGAGCAGTCGCTGACGATGATCTGGCGGGCCAACCTGCCCCTGCGAAAGAGCCTGCTTTCGCTGCGCGCCTGCATCGTGCGAGTCGTCGCGCCGTGGGAGCGGAGCCTGGCTGCATGATCCCCCTCCTCTCGATCGTAGGGGTAGGGCTCGCATGTCCGCTGGGCCTTTACAGCGCCGCCGCTTTGGCCGCGACGCGCGCCGGGATAATCCGTTTCGAGCGACTCGAGGCTCCCGCGGTGACGGTCAGCCGGCTCTCTCGGCTCGATGCCGGGCTGTCACGCGGCGATCGCATGCGGGCCCTCATGCGCTACGCTCTGACCGAGGTCGGCCAGGCCCCCTTCAGCCTTGGTCCCGCGGCTCTCCCAGTCTTTCTGGCGCTGCCGGAGCCGGACAGCGGCGCGCATTACGACGAGCACGTCTTTATCGATGCGCTGTACGGCGAAGCCCTCACATGCCTGGGCGTGCCGATTGTGCTGCCCGAGCAGGCGATCGTGCGGCACGGCCGCGCTGGCTTGTTCACCGCGCTTGGGCGAGCCGCCGCTTTTCTGGCCAACGGGACAGCTCCTTGGGTGCTCGTTGGCGCCGTGGACTCGCTGGTCGACGGGGAAACCGTGGGCATGCTGGCTGGTAAGAACATCCTGCTCGGTGATAGGAACATGGACGGGCGCGTTGCCAGTGAGGCGGCCGGTTTTTTTCTCGTTATCCGGGCCCCCGTTCGTGACGCGCGCGGACACATCGTGGCGCTCGCGGAGGAGCCTGATGCCGCACACTGCTTCGCTGCGGTGCGGGCCGGGGCCGCGCTTAACACCGGGCCAGCGCTGACCCGCCTTTTCCGGCGCCTCGAGACGGCATTTTCGTCCCGCG
>DAOMZC010001459.1:0-1695 GCA_035437965.1 Pseudomonadota bacterium | reverse complement strand
CGGCCTCCTCGATCGCGTGCCCCAGGCGCCCCTGCTGCTCCATCGCCGCCGCCGCCTCCAGCGCCCGCTGGGCCTGACCGTAGGCGCGGAACTCGTCGGTGTGCTGGATCGGGTCCTCGGGCAGCTCGGGCGGCGGCGGGCGGTCCTCGCCGAGGAGCTCGCGGCGCAGATCGAAGCCGACGTAGCGTCCCAGGGCGTGCGGCCCGACGCCCACCCACAGGATGAGATCGGTCGCGTCGACCACCACCGAGTGGGTGGCGATGATCGCGTCGAGCGCGTTGCGGTTGCCCAGGCCCAGCGGCTGATCGCCCAGGCCCCGCTTGTCGCGCAGGATCGCCTGCACCGCCAGCGGATCGAGCTGACCGCGCTGCCGGTGCAATAGCTCCTCGACCCGGGCCATGCGCGCCCCCGAGGTCAGGCCGGTGCGCAGCCGCTCGTTCTCTTTATCTCCCTGGAATTCCGGGGTAAGGGCATGGTTGGCTAGGCCCAGGATGTCGCCGTTGTCCTTGCTGCGGCGCACCGCGGCCCGGCCGGGCGAGCGCTCGATCACCGCCGACTCACCGGTCTTGCCATCGGCGAGGAGGTACAGATCGGGGACCAGCACCGGCTGCTGCTTGACGATGGCGATGGCCTCTTCCAGCGAGTGCGCCGACTCCAGCACCTCGCGCAGGAGCAGCTCGACCGGGACGCCGTGATCGCTCTTGTCGTCGCTGCGCAGGGCGTTCACCGAGGCGTAGATGCCGGCGACGTTGAGCCCGGTCACCACCCCGACCATGCCGGCCCACGCCACCGAGGCGAAGGCCAGCTTGCCCGGCGGCTTGAACAGCAGCACCGCCTTGTCGCGATCGAAGATCGGCGGCCCCTCGAAGTCGAAGTTGCGGCCGATCAGCAGGTGGCCGTTGCGCGTCGCGGCGCCGGCGGCGGTGAGCGCGGTGCAGCCGAGCATCGGCGAGTGCTCCAGCGTCTGGGTGATGTCGTGCAGCGCGTGGTAAAAGACGATGCGGTGGTAGATGGGCAGGAAGTCGCCGTGCTGGTCGGGCTGACCCTCGGCCATCCCCGCCATCTCCAGCCGCATCGCGGGCGAGATGTGCTGCGGCAGGTTGCGGTAGCGGAGCAGCACCCCCAGGCGGATCATCGACAGCGCCGCCGCCGAGGGGACGTAGCGGTGCAGCTCGCCGAACATGTACTGCTCGGTCTCCATGACCAGCCGCGTGCCCAGGCGTCCGTGTGCGTAGCCGAGCGAGAACGGCTCGCCGGTGAGGTGGAACTCCCAGATGCCCCGCTCGCGGCCCGCCCAGTTGCCGCCGATGTACTCGCGCAGGCCGCGCATCTGGACCGGCGGGCGCGCCACCCCCACCCCGGCGCCCGGCGGCGGGCCGATGCGCGTCCAGCGGAGAAACAGGCGGTTGGCCAGAAAAAGACCAAGCCCCAGGCTGCCAAGGAGCAGCGCGAGCCGTACGAGCCGCCGCGGGCGAGCGTTTTCACGGAACATGCATTGCTTCTAACACAGCCGTAAGTTTTGCGGGGCAGCGGCGGGCTCGACCCGGGGCTTGGGACCCGGCGCGGCGGCCCGGAGGCGGCCCGGAGACGAGTGGAGATGGACAGCGGGCAGTCGGCCGCTATGATGCAGCGTATGAATCGTCCGGACCGGACCTGCCCGACTCGCCACCCCAAGCCCGAATCGATCGCAGCCAA
>DAOMZC010001458.1:0-1695 GCA_035437965.1 Pseudomonadota bacterium | reverse complement strand
TTGGCAAGGACGACCGGCCGCGGGTCGCCGACTTCGGCTTGGCGCGCTTCGAGGGCAAGGTCGGCTCGGCCGACGCCAGCGGGACGATGCGGGTGCCGACTATCGATCCGATTGGCGGGCCAGGTGGCGGGCCGAGCGGCGGGCCGCCGATCGCGCCGCTGCATCCCTCGCTGACCCAGGTCGGCATGGTGATGGGAACGCCGCTTTACATGTCGCCCGAGCAGCACCTGGGCAAGCCGGCGGACAGCCGCAGCGACCAGTTCAGCTTCTGCGTCGCGCTTTACGAGGCGCTGTACCAGCAGGTCCCGTTTGGCGGCACCACCCGGGAAGACCTGGCGGTGAACGCGGTCCTCGGCAAGGTCCTGCCGCGCCCTCCGGGCAGCAACGTGCCGACGCCGGTGCACGAGGCGCTCTTGCGCGGCCTGTCGTGCGCGCCCGAGCAGCGGTTCCCCTCGATGCGCGAGCTGCTGGCGGCGCTCACCTACGATCCGGCGGTCGACCTGGCCGCCGGTCCACGCTCGCGCCGCCGGGTCATCCTGAGCATGTTCGCCCTCAGCTTCACCACCGTGCTGGGTGTTCCGCTGCTCGGTCTACTGGGAATCGGACCGTTTGCCGGGTCGGTGCTGACGGCGCTGGTGTTCTTGGGCGTGTTCGTCTTTCTCACCGTGCGCTTCCGCCACGAGATGCGCAGCAACATCTTCCACCGGGCGACTCTTGTCTATGGCCTGGTCTTTGGTGGGCAGGCGCTGTTCCTGCGGGCGCTGGGGCACCTGCTCGGGCTCAGTTATTCGCAGGTCGTGACGCTGGATCTGGCGGCGGTGGCGGCGACGAGCTGCTTCATGGCCTCGATGCTGATGCCCAACCTGTGGCCGCTGGTTCCGCTGAACCTTTTGGCGGCGCTGGCGGCGGCGCAGCTGCCCGGATTCGCGGAGGAAATCGCCTCGGCAAGCATCGCGCTCACCCTGCTCGGCGCGACCCTGCGCTGGAACAATAAGGTTGCCACGCGCGGCCCCGGTGGCAGACATCCGCTTTATCCGGAAAAGTTCCCTTCCGGTCCCTACGCCAAGCCGCCCGTGACCCGCCGCGCTAAAAGTGGATGACCAGGATCGGCGACGGCGGCGGCAGCCAGCTGCGGTCTGAAGAGGAAGGAACCGCGCTCGGCGAAGGCGCCGGCACCCCGCCCAGCTTGACCGGGAAGATCTCGATCTTGACTGGACGCCGCCCGTCGCCCGCGGGGGCTCCCGAGCGCTCTGTAAGGTCCGTCCCTTCGGGCTCTTTGGTAGGCAGCAGGTTCGGCTGGCCTTCGATGCGAACCCGCCCGATGAGCTCCCGATCGCGGCCGACCCAGCGAATCAGGTAGTTCTTGAACTGCGGGTCGGTGTCCAGCCGGTGACGGAGGAGGCGCTCCGCCTCGTCCCGGTGCCCGAGCTCGACCTGAATGATGGCGCGATTGACGAGGAGCTTCATTCCGGTGCGAAAGTCTTCGATACCGATCTTCTCGGCCTGATCGAGCGCCGCGGCGGCCCGGGTCAAAAGCGCGCTCGCCGCCTTCCGATCCTTGCTCGCCTTCTGCTCTAGCGCGTAGGCGAGCCGCACGTGCACTTCGGGAATCAGGCCGACGGTCTTTTTCGCCTCGATGGCGCTGCGCTGCTTGTCGGCAATCGGCTCCAGCCGCGAGATCGCCTGGTCGAGCTG
>DAOMZC010001457.1:0-1695 GCA_035437965.1 Pseudomonadota bacterium | reverse complement strand
CGTGGAGCTGGAGCTGGCGGGAGCTGCGCAGCAGCCACTCCATGTCCTTGATCTCTTGTCCCAGCCGCTTGGCCAGCTCGGCCTGCCGCTGCGCCAGCCGCTCGCGAGAGCGCGCCTCCAGGCGGGTGCGCACCCCGTAGCCCACAAGGCCCAGCAGGCTCGCAGTGAGGGCGATGCCCAGGGCGACCAGGGGCTTGTGCCGCCGTGCCTTCTGGTAGAGCCGCCGAATCGAGCCGATTCGTCGCGCCCGCACCGGCTCGTCATCGAGATAGCGCCGCAGGTCTTCGGCGAGCGCCTTGGCGGAGTCATAGCGGGCGGACGGCTCCTTCTGCAGACACTTGAGGGTGACGGTCTCCAGCGCGATGGGCACACTCGGGTCGAGCTGCCGCAAGGGAACCGGATCGTTATCAAGCACCTGTAGCAGGATGTCGGTGAGGCTCTCTCCTTGTACGGGCGGCTGCCCGGTCAAGAGCTCGTAGAACATCGCCCCCAGGCTGTACACATCGCTGCGGCGGTCGATCTTCTTGGTCTCGCTGCGCGCCTGCTCGGGCGACATGTACTGCGGCGTACCGAGCAGCGCGCCGGTCTGCGTCAGGCTGTAGCCGGAGTTTGTGTCGTGCGCGACTCCGAAGTCAAGGACGTAGGGATGCCAGCGTCCGTCGGCGGCGCGCTCCATCATCACGTTGCTCGGCTTTAGATCTCGGTGGATGATTCCCTGGCGATGCGCCGCGTGCACGGCCTCGGCGATGAGCGCCATGGTCAGCACCTTGTCCGGCCGCGTCATGTCTTGGTGAACCGCGGACAGCGGCTGGCCATCGATGAACTGCATGGCGATGTAGGCCTGGCCGTGGAACTCACCGACGTCGTAGACCTTGCAGACATGGGGGTGCTCGATGCTCGCCTGCGCACGCGCCTCCTGCTTGAGCCGCCGGACCAGCACCACGTCGTCGCCGCGAATGAACTTCAGGGCGACCATCCGCCCGAGCCGGCGATCGCGCGCCCGATAGACCATTCCCATGCCGCCCTTGCCGAGCAGACCGAGGATCTCATATAGCTCCCACTGATCGAGCGGAGCCTCGTTCCCTAGCTGCGGCGTCGGGGCCTGTCCATCGAGCGTCTCTTCATAGCCGGACGACTTTGGCCGGGCCGTCGTCGCTGGCACTGCCTTGTTGGGATCGGCGGTGTCGTCAGTCTCGTCGCGGCTCGGTCCCAGCGAGATCCTGGGATGGCCCATCGGGGCGGTCGAGACCTCATCCTGGGAGATCTCTGCCGCGTGATCGGCCGCAGGCTTGCTCCGCGGCGGCTCGGTCACGGCATCAGCCCGAGGCAGGGAGCCGGACTCGCCGTCCCCCGCGTCGCGGTCTGCCATCAACGGTGCCCGGCTCGGCGATTGCGTCGTACTAGGCATGATTTCAGCAGGGAGTCCGCGGGCAAGCTCACCTCCAAACAGAGAATCTCGGCGGGCGCGCCAGCCCGGACCTTATAACGATA
Source organism: Pseudomonadota bacterium (assembly GCA_035437965.1). Lineage (GTDB taxonomy): Bacteria > Myxococcota_A > Polyangia > Palsa-1104 > JAEUJZ01 > CALFML01. The sequence continues at coordinate 204 of DAOMZC010001457.1, read as the reverse complement.
TCATTCGCAGGGGCGTTTGCAGTTGGCTTCCTCAATCACTGCGACCCATGCGGCCGCTCCCAGGCCGGCCGGCAGAGCGAACTTTTCCCCGGGGCGCCCGACGGGACACCGGCTTGCCGGAACAACCCGCGGCGATCGTCCGGTGGCGCGCGGTTCTTTAATGAACTGCGCGGGCCCTGACTCCGGCGCGCGGCTTGCCAGCCC
>DAOMZC010001456.1:0-1698 GCA_035437965.1 Pseudomonadota bacterium | reverse complement strand
CGGGGCGACGAGCTTGCCGGCGGCGGCCGAGGCGGCGCTCGGCGACTTCGGCCGTGACGCCCGCGCCGCCGGCTATGCCCACCCGGAGTATCTGGTGAGCGCCGCCGAGCTGGCGCCGGCGCTGCGGTCCCCGCGGCTGATCCTCCTCGACATCCGCCCGCAAGACCGGTTCCTGGCCGGCCACATCCCCTCCGCCTTGCGGGTCGATCGGACTGACTATAGCGAGATGGGGCCGATTCCCGGGATGACGCGGCCGCGCGCCGAGCTGGAGGCCCTGCTGCGGACGCTGGGGGTCGGCAAGGACTCCGTCATCGTGCTTTATACAGATGGCGGGCCGGAGGCGTTTCGTCTGTTCTGGTCGCTGCAGGCGGTCGGCGCCCTGAAGCTGCGCGTCCTCGACGGCGGGCTGCAGGCGTGGAAGGCGGCGGGGCAGGCCGTGGTTGACGGCCCGGCAGAGCCCAGGGCGCCGGGCGATGTGGTCCTTGCGACTTCCGCGCCGGCCCCGACCAGCAGCTGGTCGGAGGTGGCGGCGCTCCTGCGCGAGCCGGCGGCGCTGCTCCTGGACGGTCGCAGCCGCGCCGAGTACCGCGGTGACCAGCAGCACCCCGAAGCCGTGCGCCGCGGCCACATCCCCGGCGCCCAGCACCTGTACTGGCAGTCCGTGCTGCGCAGCGAAGCGGACCCGCGGCTGCGCCCGGTCGACGAGCTGCGCGCGCTGTTCCAGCCGTTCGCGCTCGAGCAGCGCAGCCTGATCGTCACCGCCTGCCAGTCCGGCACCCGCTCGGCGGCGATGTACTTCGCCCTGCTGCAGCTCGGCGTGGCGCCCGGGAAGCTGCTCAACTACAACGGCTCCTGGTCCGAGTACAGCCGGCTGGGACTGCCGCTGCAGACCGGCGATGCGCCTTAGTGGGAGCGGCGGCCAGACTTAAACCACGCGCCAAACGAAGTACGAACCGGAGCGGGTCCTGTCACCTGCGGCACCCCGTCGCTGGCGCGTCGGGGTCCCCGCCTCCGGCGCCACCCACTCCTAGGTGAAAATTACCGGCTTCAGCTGAGGTACGGTTTAGCTGCAGAACAGCTTTCGCTCCAGCTGCTGCAGCTGGTCGTGCGTCAACAGCTCGCGCAGCGCCTCGGAGAGCTGCTCCTTGCTTATCGTCGGGGCCGCGGGCGGGTCGGCGCTCACCGGGGGCACGTCGTCGGTTGGCAAGAGGGCGTGGTTGACGCGGCGGGCTTGCGCTCCGAGCAGCGCGTCCGGGTCCGCATAGTGGCGCGCGGTGACGGCGAAGCTGCCGTGACCGAGGGCTGCGGCGACCAGGTTCGCGGTGGCCCCGGCCTCGATCGCCAGCGTCGAGTGCAGGCCGCGCAGGCTGTGCGAGCAGACGACCGGCACGCCCGCCACGGTGCACAGCGCGTGGACCTTGGCCCATAGATACTCAAGGTGCTTGGGGCGGCCGGTCCGGGTCGCGCCCAAGAGCCACGCCACGGGCTGCTTGCCGTGGACCAGCCGGCGGAGCAGCGGCTGCAGCACCTCGGGGACCTGCAGGCGCCGCCGGGAGTTTGTCGTCTTGCCGCGGGTGATCCACAAGACGCGCCCGCCATCGTCGACGTCGCGCACCGGCCGCTGCAGCACCTCGCTGGCCCGCAGCCCGAGGAGCAGCATCAGGAGCACCCCGACCGCCAGGGGGTCGCCGGCCTGCG
>DAOMZC010001455.1:0-1698 GCA_035437965.1 Pseudomonadota bacterium | reverse complement strand
CCTGGCTGCTCGCCGTCTCCAGCGCCGCCAGGATCTCGCGCGCCCGTCCGAGCACGCTGCGCGGCAGCCCCGCCAGCCGCGCCACCTCGATGCCGTACGAGCGGTTCGCCCCGCCGGGGACGAGCTTGTGGAGGAACACGATCTCGTCCTGATACTGGCGCACCGCGACGCTGAAGTTGCGCACCCGCGGCCGCGCCGCCGCCAGCGCGCACAGCTCGTGGTAGTGGGTGGCGAACAGGGTCTTGCAGCCGATGACGTCGTGCAGGTACTCGGCCACCGCCCAGGCGATCGAGACCCCGTCGTAGGTCGAGGTGCCGCGGCCGATCTCGTCGAGGATGACCAGCGACCGCCGGGTCGCCCGCTGCAGGATCTGGCTCGTTTCGCGCATCTCGACCATGAACGTCGACTCGCCGCGCGACAGGTTGTCCGACGCCCCGACGCGCGTGCACACCCGGTCGATGATGCCCAGGCGCGCCCGCCGCGCCGGCACGAACGAGCCGAGCTGGGCGAGGATGCAGGTAAGCGCCACCTGCCGCATCACCGTCGACTTGCCCGCCATGTTCGGCCCGGTGAGGAGCAAGAGCTGCTCGCTGTCGGGATCGAGCCGCGTATCGTTTGGCACGAAGCGCCCGCGCTCGGCCAGCTGCTCGACGACCGGGTGGCGGCCGTCTTCGAGCTCCAGGTGCAGCTCGGCCGACATCTCCGGCCGCACGTAGCCCTGCCGGTGGGCCAGCTCGGCAAGGCCCGCCAGCGCGTCGAGCTGCGCCACCCGCTGGGCGAGCGCGAGCAGCCGCGTCGTGCACGCCGCGAGCTCGGTGCGCAGCTTCTCGAACAGCTCGATCTCCAGCTCGATGCGGCGCTCCTCGGCGTTCAAGACCTTGCTCTCGTACTCGGCGAGCTCGGTGGTGACGTAGCGCTCGGCGTTGGCGGTGGTCTGCTTGCGGATGTAGTCGCCGGGGACCCGGCCGAGGTTCGAGCGGGTGATCTCGATGTAGTAGCCGAAGACCTTGTTGTAGCGGACCTTCAGCGACGCGATGCCGGTGCGCTCGCGCTCGCGCTCCTCGATGCGCAGGATGTGCGCCTTGCCGCCCTGCGACAGCTCGACGAGCTCATCGAGGGTGGCGTTGTAGCCGCGGCGGATGAAGCCGCCCTCGCGCCACATCGTCGGCGGGCTGTCTTCGATCGCCGCGGCGATGCGCGCCTCGACGTCGCCGCCCAGATCCTCGCCCAGCTCGAGCAGCTCCGGCAGGTCCGGGGCCTGGCCCGGCAAGGGCGGCGCGCTCTCGCTGGCGGCGGCGCGCAGGAGGGCGGCGAGGGCCGGCAGCTGGGCGAGGCTCCGCTGCAGGCACGACAGGTCGCGCGGCACCGCCACCTGGGTCGCTATCCGGCCGGTGAGGCGCTCCAGGTCGTGGATCTCGCTCAGGCTCTCGCGCACCTGCTTGCGCGTCGTCTGGCGCTCGACCAGCCACTCGACGGCGTCGTGGCGGTGGCGGATCGGGACGAGCTGCTGCAGCGGCTGCAGCAGCCACCGCCGCAGCAGCCGCCCGCCCATCGCGGTGCGCGTCTGATCGATCACCCCGAGCAGCGAGCCGTGGCGCTTGCGCTCCATCAGGGTCTGCAGGAGCTCGAGGTTGGTCTTGGTCGACTCGTCGATGACCAGGCTGTCGGTCGGGCGGTAGAGGCGCAGGCGGAACAGCG
>DAOMZC010001454.1:0-1702 GCA_035437965.1 Pseudomonadota bacterium | reverse complement strand
ACATCCCGATCATGGGCGAGGCCAACGAGGGCTTCGCCAGCCACGCCGAGATCCGCTTCACCGGCTGCCGCGTCCCGGTGACGAGCTGCCTCGGCGAGCCGGGGGCCGGCTTCCTCATCGCCCAGGAGCGCCTGGGCCCCGGGCGGATCCACCACTGCATGCGCTGGCTGGGCATCTGCGAGCGCGCCTTCACCCTCATGTGCGAGCGCGCCCTGTCGCGCCGGATCGACGACGGCGAGACCCTGGCCGACCGCCAGTTCATCCAGGGCTTCATCGCCGAGTCGCGCGCGGAGATCGACGCCGCCCGCCTGCTCGTCCTGCGCACCGCGTGGCGAATCGATCAAGCAAGCAGCCAAGCGAGCAGCCAGGCAAGCAAGCGGCCGGCCGGCAAGTCCGACCCGCACGGCGGGGGCTTCCACGCCGCCGCCGAGGACGTGTCGCTCATCAAGTTCCACGTCGCCGGGGTCATGACCCGGGTGGTCGACCGGGCGGTGCAGGTGCACGGCGCGCTCGGGATCACCAGCGACACCGTCCTTTCCTACTTCTACGCTCACGAGCGCGGCGCCCGCATCTACGACGGCCCCGACGAGGTGCACAAGGTGGCCGCCGCCCGCCGCATCCTCCGCCGCTTCGGCCCCGCTCGGCCGGCCGCCCCGCGCGCCAAGACCTGAGAGGCCCCGCCATGGACGTTCTGGATCAAGCCGCGCAAGTCCGCCCCGGGGAAGAGCTGCAAAAGGGTCCGCTCACCGCCTATATCCTGTCCGCGCTCGGCCTGCGCAGCGACGTCGAGCTGCAGATCTCGCAGTTCCCCGGCGGCTACTCGAATCTGACCTACCTGGTCCGCTGCGGCGACCGCGAGCTGGTGCTGCGGCGCCCGCCGTTCGGCTCCAAGGTCAAGAGCGCCCACGACATGGGGCGCGAGTTCCGCATCCTCAGCGCGCTGCACCCGATTTATGGCAAGGTGCCGCGCCCGCTCAGCTACTGCGACGATGAGAGCGTGCTCGGGGCGCCGTTTTACCTCATGGAGCGGGTGCCGGGGGTGATCCTGCGCAAGAGCCCGCAGCCCGAGCTCGGCCTGACCGCGGCCAAGCTGCCGGCGCTGTGCGCGGCGCTGTGCGACACCCTGTGCGAGCTGCACGCCCTCGACTGGGCCAAGGCGGGCCTCGGTGAGCTCGGTCGCCCCGAGGGCTACGTCGAGCGCCAGGTCAGCGGCTGGAGCAAGCGCTACCGCGACGCCCAGACCGACGAGGTCCCGGTCGTCCACGAGGTCATGGACTGGCTCGCCAAGCACATCCCGGTCTCGCCGCCGGCGACGCTGGTCCACAACGATTTCAAGTTCGACAACCTCATCCTCGATCCCGGCGACCTCACCCGCGTCGTCGCCATCCTCGACTGGGAGATGGCGACGATCGGCGACCCGCTGATGGACCTCGGCACGACGCTCTGCTACTGGGTCGAGGCTTCCGATCCGCCCGAGCTCATCGCCGCCCGCTTTGGCCCGACGACCCTCCCCGGCAGCTACACCCGCGCCGAGCTGTGCGCCCGCTACGCCGAGCGCTCGGGCCGCGATCTGTCGCACATCGTGTTCTATTACTGCTTCGGGCTGTTCAAGACCGCGGTGGTGGTGCAGCAGATCTACTACCGCTACAAGCAGGGCCTGACCCGTGATCCGCGCTTCGCCCGGCTCGGCGCCAGCATGCAG
>DAOMZC010001453.1:0-1704 GCA_035437965.1 Pseudomonadota bacterium | reverse complement strand
GTACTCGACGCTGCCGCTCGGCGCCGGGCTGCTCGGCGCCGGCGCCGCGGTGTCGCTCATCGGGGTGGTGCTGCTGGCGGCGCCGGGCCCGCGCCGCGAGTATAAGACGAACGTGACCTTGCACAGGTGCCCGGCGGGCAGCGGCCCGTCGCCGGCCGCCGCGGTGGCGGGGCCGACCTGGTGTGCCGACCCGGGAGGGCGCTGATGCCAAGCTGGCGAACCATTTCGCGCGGAGCCATAAGCTCTGCCGCGGCCCAGGCGCTCACCGCGCTGCTGGGGCTTTTACCTTCCTCGTGCGGGCCGCTGTTCGGCGGCTTTACCACCGACAACCCCGACAACTGCGTGCGCAACGCGGCGCTGTGCCCGGGGCCGGCGCTGGCGTGCAACCAGCTGACCAAGCTGTGCGAGCCGGCGGTGAGCCTGGCCGCCGTCGAGCCGCCCGGCGGCTCCAACCTCGGCGGCGAGCTGGTGACGGTGATCGGCGACCGCTTCGTCCCCGGCCTGGAGGTCCTCTTCGACGGCGTCCCGGCCACCGCGGTAGCCATCACGGGCGGCCAGCAGCTCACCGCGGTGACGCCGCCGCGCCCGGGCCGCCAGGGACCGGTCACCGTCGAGCTTGTGCACCCCGGCGGCCAGCGCGTGCAGCAGGGCAGCCTGTACCGCTACTACGCCGAGGTCGCCTTCCAGCAGCGGTGCTTCCAGGGCCCCTCGGGCGTCCGGCTCCTGCTCGCCGCCGACTTCGATGGCGACAAGCGGACCGATCTAAGCGTCGCCAGCTACACGGTAGTTCGCACCTACCTGAGCACCGGCGACGGCACGACCTTCAAGCCCCCCTTCGACCTCGACCCCCAGGGCCCGCCGCAGTCGCTGGCGGCCGGCGACACCAACCGCGACGGCCGAATGGATCTGGTGTTCCCGACCGCGAGCGCGACCAACTCTGTGGTGACGGCGCTCGGCAACGGCGACGGCACGTTCCAGGCGCTGCTCAAGTCCGCGGCGGCCAGCCCGCCTTACGGGCTGGTGCTGGCCGATCTGAACGGCGACCAGTACCCGGACGCCCTCTCCCTGCAGCAAAAGAACCTCGCCGTGCAGCTCGGGCAGGGCGACGGGACCTTCAGGGCCGAGCAGAACACGCCGGCGCTCATCCAGGGCTCGAGCAGCTCCTCGGCGCTCACGGTGGCCGATCTGGACGGCGATGGGCTGCTCGATGTCATCCCGGCCAACCCGGTCGAGCAGAGCTTCAGCATCCTGTTCGGCCAGCCCAGCGGCTTTGCGGCGCCGCTTTCGACGCCGCTGTCCGGGCCGCCCGTGCAGGCGATGGTCAGCGACTACAACCAGGACGGCGTCCTGGATCTGGGGCTCGGCCTGGCGCGCACCTCCCAGGGGGTCGAGCTGATGCAGGGCCTCGGCGGCCGGCGCTTTGGCCCCCTGCCTACCCTGAAGCTGCCGGTCAACGTGCGGCTGATGGCGCAGGGGGATCTGAACGGGGATGGAGTCGACGACATGGTAGCGCTCGATGCGGGGTCGCTGAACAACAACTTGTTTATCTACCTGGGCGTGGGCAAGGCGCGCTTTGTCGCCAAGGCGCCGCTGTCGGTTCCGGTGGCGGCGGTGGGGGCGGCGGTCGGCGACTGGGACGGCAACGGGAAGCTCGATCTGGTTACGCTCAGCAATAACGGCGACAGCCTCTGTGTGCTGCGCAAC
>DAOMZC010001452.1:0-1704 GCA_035437965.1 Pseudomonadota bacterium | reverse complement strand
CGCCGGGCAGGTACACCGTCGACAGCCGCTGCCGGGCCAGCTCGTCGAGCGGCGAGCCCGGGGTGAAGCCGAGCGCGGGTGCCGCGATGTGGATGCCGACGCGGTAGCCGCCCTCGGGCAGCGGGGTGACGCTGAAGGCGTCGTCGATCTCGGTGGTCGAGCTGTCGTCGATGCTGAACGCCTGCACGTCGGCGTGCGGCAGGTCCAGGAGCTCATCGAGCGGCGGCGCGCTGTGGAAGTCGCGGCCGCGCGGGAAGTTTTCCAGCAGGAATCGCTGCAGGAAGTAGTCGTGGCTGCTCTTGAGGGCGCCGCACTTGTGCAGGAGCCGCGGCGGGGACAGGTGGGTGCGCTGACACGCCTCGTGCAGCGCCTTGGCCTCGACCGAGTTGGTGTCGCCTTTGTACAGCAGTGACTGCAGGCGCGCGGTGATCTCGGGCGGCAGCTCGAAGCGGGCGAGCCGCTCGGCGAGGTCGTGCAGGCGCTGCTCGTCGCGCCGCTTCTTCTCGGCGGCCTGCTGCGCCGACTTGAGCTGCTCGGGGGTGGCTGCCTTGAAGCGGCCGCGGGCCTTCTTGTGGAAGTGCATGGACGCCGACCACAGCGCCAGCAGCATCGCCGCCGCCTCCAGAGAGCTCGGGGCGTGACCGTAGAACTCGCGCCCGAGCTCCTCGAAAGACTGTTCCTCGCTGCCGGCGCACTCCCACAGAAGCTCCACGTCCACCTGCGCCGCCGCCTGCTGCGCCGCCGGTAGCAGCTCGGCAAGCGGCGGCTTGGTGAACTCGAGCAAGACCTTGTCCGCCTTGATCTTGCTCCGCTTGCCGTGCGGGGACTCGACCTGCAGGGACCCCGCTTCCGCTGACAGGACGGCGCCTACCTTGAGCGCTCCGTCCTCTTCATACAAAACATTTCCGACGTTCATTACTTGGCCGATCTTAGGCAGGGGTGGCAGGGCAGGGGTGGGACAAGACTACCGGGCTGCAGGCAGACGCTGAGCTCCGGCCGGGTGGGCTGGAGCTCAGCGCCGGGTGGTTACCACTTCTCGGCGTCTTGGACGGCGCTCTCGGCGGTGGCGGTGAGCAGCTTGACCAGACCGATGGTGGTCTCGGTGCGGGCGAAGAACTCCATCTGGTTGGTCTTGGAGTTCTGGTAGCGCGACAGGACGGCGCTGCCGAGCTCGCGGCGGCCGTCGAAGAAGCGCAGGGTGATGAGGTCGCCCATCTGCGGCGAACCGGACATCGGCGCCGCGGTGCTCGGCTGCGGCTCTTCGCCCTGGGCGACGTAGTCGCTGATCGCCATGCGCATGACCTTCTCGACCCAGTTGCGCAGCGTGTCATCGCGCTTGTCGGGAGAGGACTCTTCGGCAAAGAAGTAGTTAGTCCCGTCCTGCTTGTTGCGCTGCAGCAGCACCCGCTTCTTGGGGCCGCTGGTGGTGGTAACGGTGACCTCGACGCGGTCGAAGTCGGGTCGCTCGAAGCGGTGCAGGCGGCGCTCCATCAGGCGGCTCTCGGCGAACTCGAGGTCGCCGGGCAAGCGCTGGGCGATGAGGAAGACCCGCCCTTCTTGATCGCGGGCGTAGACATCGCCGGCGCCGTAGCTCGTCCCGCCGAGGACGAACTTGGTGCTCTGGCCGCGCGCGGTCACCGTCATGCTCTTCTTGCTGTCGGTGAAGCCGAGCTCTTTGGCCTTGGCCTCATCGACGGTGCCCAG
>DAOMZC010001451.1:0-1705 GCA_035437965.1 Pseudomonadota bacterium | reverse complement strand
GGCGCGCGGGACCGACAGGCGGCCAAGGGCCCGCAGGGCGGACTCCGCGCGATGCTCCTGGAAGTAGCCGAGCAGCGCGTTGAGAAGGACAATCAGCAGGATCGCCAGCGCGTCGCCGAAGCGGAGCAGGAACGAGCCGTGCTCGGTGAAGCCGACCACCGTGGCGATGACTGCGGCGCCGATGAGGACCAGCACCAGCGGGCTCTCCATCTGGCGCAAGAAGCGCCGGAGCTCGCTCTGGCGGGGCGGCTCGGGCAGTCGGTTCTCGCCGAGCTGCTGGCAGCGGGCGGCGGCTTCGGCGGCGGTCAGGCCGGTCGCCGGATCGACGCCCAGCGGCTCGCAGGTCAGCGCCGCCGAGGTCGCGTAGGGGACAAGGGAGTTCCGCTCTTTACTTTCTTGGTTGGTCATCCGGGCTCCCCTGGAGCTTGTTGTGCCAGCCGAGGGAATGCAGCTGTCGTGCCAGCGCTGGCAGGCTTTCTGCTCGCGGACTGCGCAAGGTTTGCGCTCTTCTGTCGAGCGGGAAAAAATTTTGCGCTCGCCCCCGGGATGCACCCGTCACGGCCGGCCAGTCCCAGGTTTCGCATGCAGCACCGCTCCAATCCGCGCCGCTTGCCAAAGAGCGACGATGTCTTTATCTAACTTCTCCTCGGTCCGCTGTCCAATCAAGTAATGCGGCGCCCGTCGTGAGCGCGCGATGGGCGGGAGCCGCCCGCGGCGGCAAAAGAGCTTGACAGTCGGCCGCCGCGCCACTCCTATGTTCCTATGAGCGAGGCGCGTTATTTCGCGGCCAGGACCGAGGCTGAGTTCGAGATCGAGCGCCTCGGACACCTGCAGAAGATGTGCAACCCGATTACGTTTCGCCGCCTGCAAGCAATCGGCGTAAAGCCGGGCTGGCGGTGCCTTGAAGTAGGGGCAGGGGAGGGGGCGGTGGCGCGCTGGCTGGCCGAGCAGGTGGGGAGCGGCGGCCAGGTCGTCGCAACCGATGTGAATACGCGGTTCCTCCGCGACCTGAACCTTCCCAATGTCGAGGTCCGCGCGCACCACATAGTGGATGATGAGCTGGAGCGCGGGCACTACGATCTGGTGCACTGCCGCGCCGTGCTCGGGCACCTGGTCGATTACCGCCAGGCGCTGGCGCGGATGGTCGCGGCGGTGCGTCCAGGCGGCTGGATCTGCATCGAAGAGGGGGACTACGGCGCGTGGTCGGCGGTGGACTGGGAGTCCGCTGCCGGGGAGCGCTTCACCCGCGCCTTCCGTGCGGCGCTCGCCGGCCTGCACAAAAAGGGAATCATGAACCCGTACTTCGGACGGCTCACCCCCGCGCTGCTCGACGGCTGCGAGCTCGTCGACCGCGGGCACGAAGGGAGCACGGAGGTCTGCTCCGGCAGCGGAGCCAGCGCGCGGTTTCACTGGATGGCGCTGGCGGTCCTGCGTCAGCAGTTCATCGCCGCCGGCGTGCTGAGCGAAGAGGATCTTGCGGCGCTGGAGCGCGCGTTTTCCGATCCGTCGTTCGCGTTCATCGGCGTCAACCTGTTTGGCGCCTGGGGGCGTCGTCCCGCCGCGGAGCGCTGAGGCGGGCTGGGAGCGGCTAGCGGGCGATGCCGCGGGCCCACTGCAGGCCCTTCTCGCATCCTCCGGCCTCTAGCAGCTGGAGCGCCTGCGCGAAGTGCTGCTGCGCGTCGGCTTCGGCCTCCCGCTCGCGCAG
>DAOMZC010001450.1:0-1707 GCA_035437965.1 Pseudomonadota bacterium | reverse complement strand
GCGGGTTTCGTCGCCGCGCACGGCCGACGCCGGCCGACCGCCGCGCGTCGCGACGGGCGCGCCGTCCCCGGCGGCAGCCGGCGGGTGAAGAATCTTGGCAAGCGCCGCGAATGACTCTAAAAACTGGGGGTCCGAATCGCGCCCCCGAGCGCAGAGCGTGCCGCATGTACCGAGGTCTCCGGGCCGCGGTGGTGGTCCCGGCCTTCAACGAAGAGGCCAACCTCGCCGCGACCATCGCCAGCATCCCTGCCTACATCGACCACGTGCTGGTGGTGGACGACGGCAGCCATGACGCCACCGCGGCCATCGCCGAGCAGGCCGGGCGCCCCGCGATCGAGGTGGTCCGCCACCGCCACAACCGCGGCGTCGGGGCGGCCGTGGTCTCGGGGTATCGGCGGGCCCTGCAGCTCGGCTGCGACGTGACGCTGGTGATGGCCGGCGACGGGCAGATGGATCCGCGCGATGTGCCGGCGCTGCTTGAGCCGATCGTCGCCGGGCGCGCCGACTACGTGAAGGGCAACCGCTTTGCCTACCCCGAGGTCCTGTGGACCATGCCGCGGGCGCGCCTCCTGGGCAACGTCGCCCTGTCGCTGCTCACCCGGCTGACCTCGGGCTACCGCCGGCTGTTCGACTCGCAGTGCGGGTTTACGGCGGTGACCCGCGCCACCCTGCTGGCGCTGGATCTGGACGGGCTGTTCCCCCGCTACGGCTATCCCAACGACCTGCTGGCCCGGCTGCGCGTCGCCGGCGCGCGGGTGGTGGACGTGCCGGTGCGGCCGATCTACGGGCCGATGTGGCGCTCCGGGATCACGCTGCGCACGGCCATCTATCCGGTGCTGTTCGTGGTGGTGCGCTCGCTGCTGTGGCGCAAGTGGGCGGAGCGACGGGCGAGCCGTTCGGCGAGCAGCCAGCAAGCGCCCCGCGTCACCCCGCCCGCCGCCGAGCCGGGCCCGACCCCGCCCGCCCCGCCGAGCCTCCCCGAGGTCGCGGCGGTCGGTGCCGGCGAGGAAGCGCTGACCGGCAAGGGCTCGTGCGCCTCGGCGTAATCACCACCTCCTACCCGCGCTTTGCCGAGGACCCGGCCGGCGGGTTTGTGCGCGGCCTGAACCTCTACCTCCTGCGGCAGGGCCATCAGGTCGAGGTCATCGCGGCCGGCGAGCCGCCGGGACCGGGTCACCGAGCTCCGACGCAGCCTTCCCCAGCTGCGGGCGGGCGCGATTCGCACGGTCTCGATTCGCGCGGCCTCGATTCGCACAGCCTCGATTCGCACGGCCTCGATTCGCACGGTCTCGATTCGCACGGCCTCGATTCGCACGGCCTCGGGCTCGATTCGGGCGGGCCGGATTCGCAGGGTCTCGACTCGGGCGGGCGCGATTCGGACGGGGTAAAGGTTCTACGGCTGCCCTGCGGTCTGTTCTATCGGGGCGGGGCGCCGGACGCGCTCGCCCGTGGCGGGAGCGCGGCCCTCATCGCCGCGGTGGGGTTTCAGGGGCGCCTGCTCGCCGCCTGTGCGGCGCGGGTGCGGCGCTACGATGCGCTGATCTCGCACTGGCTGGTGCCGAGCGGGGTGGCAGCGGCGCTGTGCGCGGGCGGGCGGCCGCATGTGGCGATCGCCCACTCCTCGGACGTCCACCTGCTGCCGCGGCTGCACCTGGGCGGGCTCGGGCGCCGGCCGGGCGGGCTTCTTCGCCGCCGGCTTGGCCGCGG
>DAOMZC010001449.1:0-1712 GCA_035437965.1 Pseudomonadota bacterium | reverse complement strand
CATCGTGATCTGAAACCCGCAAACGTAATGGTCTGTCCTGCGTCCGCGCGCGGGACGGCTGCCGGAAGTCCTATTGACCTTGGGGGACAGCGGGTCAAGGTCCTCGACTTTGGCATGGCGCACTTCGAAGATCCGGAGGACTCGCGGCGGCTTACCGAGACGGGTCTGGTGTTTGGCACCCTGCACTACATGTCGCCCGAGCACTGCCGCGGCCAGGACATCAGCGCGGCGTCGGATATCTACTCGGTCGGGGTCATGCTATACGAGCTGCTCGCGGGCGCGGCGCCCTTCGATCTGAGAAATCCGGTTGAGATGATGACCCATCACCTGTTTGTGACTCCGCCGCCGATCGATCAGGTCGGGGTGCGGCGCGCGGTGGCTCCGGAGCTCGCGGCGCTGGCGATGTGGGCGCTGGCCAAGAAGCCGGAGAAGCGGCCGACGGCGGCGCAGTTTCGCCAGGCCCTGTCTCACGCGCTCGACAAGACCGATGAGGTGAGCCAGGTGCGGCGCAGCAGTGATGAGCGGATCGCGGTCGCCGGGCTGCCGCGTGCCGACCGGGCGCTGTCGCCGGCCAAGCACCACGTGGCGACGGCTCCGAACCTGGGGACCGCGGTCACGGCGGGGCAGGCGCCGCGGGTCGTCCTGTGGGGCTTCGACGAAGAGGGCGCCAGCACCCTGCAGGCGGCGCTGGCGGTCAATCACCTGGAGGCGGTGCGCTGGCCGCCGGGAGAGGTGCCGCCGACGCACATCGAGGCGCAGGCGGTGCGGGCGATCCTGCTGCCGGATCGCGGGCGCACCGCCGAGCGGGTGAGCGGACTGCGGCAGAGCCCGAGCGGCCAGAAGGTACCGGTGCTGGTCGTGCAGGTGGCGCAGTCGGCGACGATTCCGGAGCTCGTCCGCGCCGGCGCCTCGGATGTCGCGCTGGCCAGCACGGAGACCGGCGACATCTGTCGCAAGGTCTGGCGGATGGTCCGCAAAGGGCGTTAGGGAGGGGCGATGGAGCGGGGTAGGGGGAGCCAGTTGTTCTTCGCTAGGAGCAGGCGGACGGGCGTGTCAGGAGCGACGCTGCTCGCACTCCTTTGGGCCGCGGAGGCAGCCGGCGCGCCGGCAGAGCCGGGGGCGGACAAGCGAGCGCCGGCGCTGGTGAACTACACCGTACTCCCGGGCGACAGCTGCGGGCACATCGCCCGGCGCCTGTACGGCGACTCCCACCGCATCGATCTGATCCACCAGAACAACGACCTGGGACCGCTGCCGCACAAGCTGCGACCGGGGCTGGTGCTGCGCCTGCCGGTGAGCGCCACCGCCGGCAGCCGCGAGCCCGATGCGCGCCTGACGTTCGTCCGCAACCAGGTCGAGGCGTACACTCCGGACTACCACCGCGGCCAGAAGAATGAGGCGCTGGCCGAGGGGAACCGCGTCGGCACCCTGGCTGCGTCTTCGGCCGAGATCTCGTTCGTCGATGAGACCCGCATGCAGCTCGGGGAGCACAGCATGGTCGTCATCTTCGGTGAGGACGGGTCGGGCAGCGGCAGCCACCGCCGGGCCGCCGGCAGCCAGGAGGCGACGCTGCTCCGCGGCACGCTGCGCGCCCACCTGGACGAGCTCGCGGGTCCGGGGCCGGCGCCGCGCAAGCCGATCACGGTGACCACGCCGGCGGCGCGCGTCGAGCTGCCGGTCCGCGGCAGCGAGGTCCACGTCGATGTCGATCC
>DAOMZC010001448.1:0-1716 GCA_035437965.1 Pseudomonadota bacterium | reverse complement strand
CGCCGCCGCGGCGCCGCCGGCTCGCGCGCCGCCGGCCGCGGCGGGGGTCGCGGCGGGGCCCAGGTTCCACAACAGCGCGGTCTGGTCCCAGCTGCCGGTGACCACCCGCTCGCCGTCGGGAGTCACCGCCACCAGGTTGACGCGGTTGGTGTGCCGGCACAGCACCTTGAGCAGCGCCCCGGTCTGGCTGTCCCACAGCCGCACCGTCTTGTCGAAGCTCGCGGTGAGCACGGCGCGGCCGCTCGGCAGGAACGCGGCGACGATGACCGGCTCGCTGTGGCCGCTCAGCAAGGCGACCTGCTGGCCGGTCCGGCTGTCCCAGATCCGCGCGCTGTGATCGTGGCTGGCGGTCACCACCCGATCCCCGAGCGGCGAGAACACCGCCATCTGGACCCGGTCGGTGTGCCCCTTGAGGACCCAGCGCAGCGCCCCGGTCTGGCTGTCCCAGATCCGCGCCGTGCCGTCGTTGCTGGTGGTCAGGGCGAGCGAGCCGTCGGGCGAGAAGTTGACGCTGGTGATCATCCCGCCGTGGCCGGTCAGGGTAAGCAGCGGCTCGCCGGTGCGAGCGTTCCACAGCCGCGCCGTCTGATCGCGGCTGCCGGTGAGCACGCGCTGCCCGCTCGGATCGAACACCGCCGCCTCGACGCTGTCCGAGTGGCCGTGCAGCGGGCGCGAGATCGTCGCCGCGGTGTAGGTCAGCATCAGGCCGTCCTTGGCGAGCGGCGGCGTCTTGCGACCGCTGCGCAGGCTCGGCGCGGCGGCCGAGATCGCCAGGGCCAGCGCCGCCCCGTCCTGACCAGGCTGCTGCACCAGGAGCGCGGCGCGCGCCCCGCGCTCGGAGTCGAGCTGGAAGTAGCCCTCGGCGCGGCGGGCCTTCTGGCGCTGCCACTGCGCGACCAGGCCGCCGGCAAGGAGCACCGCCAGGATCGCCAGCGCCCAGGTCAGGCGGCGGGGGGCCGCGGCGGTCACCTGCCCGCTCTGCACCCGGCGATCGCGCTGGGTGACGCAGCTTACGATGAGGCGCACGATCTTGGGATCGATCTGGCTGCCGCGCTCGGCCAGCCAGCGCTCGGCCTCGGCCAGCTTGGCCCCCTGGAGGGTCACGCCGGGCAGGCTGGCCCCCGGCAGGCTGCCCGGCGTCCCCAGCGGCAGCGAGGGCCGCGACACCTCGCGCTGCACCAGCGCCAGGGTCTCGCGGTGCCAGGCGAGGAAGCGCCGCTCCTCCTCGGGCCAGCGCCCGAGCTCCTTCCACTCCCCGAGGAGCGCCGCGCTGCCGAGCTCGATGACGCCGTTCTCGCGGCGCAGGATTCCGGCGGTGAGCAGGCGCACCAGCGCGTCGGCGGCCTGCCGCGCCGGCGAGTCGGCCGTCAGCTGGCCCGAGCCGCTCGGCGGCATGAGCGCCGCCGGCGCCAGCTGGGCCAGGAGCTCGTCCTCGCGTCGCGGGCGCGGCAAGAGCAGCGTCCCGCCGCTCACCGGCAGCGGGTGTACGAGCAGCAGCAGCAGCCGGCGTGCCATCGGCTGCAGGCGCAGCGGCAGCGCCTGCCACGCCGACTCGGCGGTCAGCGCCAGCGCCCGCGACAAGATGGCGCCGCCCTGGTAGTCGGCCGCGCTCAGCGAGGTCGCCCCGGGCCGCAGCTGCAGCCCCTCCCACAGCCGCTCCAGCGTCGCAGCGAGCAGCGGCAGCACCGCCTCGCACGGCCGGCCCTCGGTCTGCCC
>DAOMZC010001447.1:0-1723 GCA_035437965.1 Pseudomonadota bacterium | reverse complement strand
AGCTTCGGCGCCCGCCGGGCCCGCGTCCAGGAACAGCAGGTTGGAGATCTTCAGCTCGCCGTGGCACAGCCGCAGCGGGCCGGCAAACTCCACCGGCAGCTCGCCGCAGCGCGCCAGGATCTCGCTGGCGGGCGGCAGGAGGTCGGCCGGCAGGTTGGCGACCGTGGCGGCCTTGGCGACGGCGGCGCGCAGGTTGGCGAGGTGGCGGCCGAGGTCGTGGGCGCCGGGTCGGGTAAAGCGGAACCGGTGCTCGAGGTCGAGCAGGCTGCGGTGGAAGCGGGCGACCAGCCGGCCCGCGGCGTAGGCCAGGGGCGGGCCGACCCGGGTGAACGTCTGGCCGGGCATGAGCGTCATCAGCCGCCACACCCCGGCCGGGCCGAGGTCGACCGCCGGCGCGCCGCCGCGGGTCGGGTAAAGGAGCGGCGTCGGCATCCCCCGCGCCTGCAGGTGGCGGGTGATCGCGGCGATGTCCTCATTGACCGCGAGCCCGAACAGCGGATTTACCCGCTGCAGCACCGCGCGCACCGGCGGCTCGTGCCCGAGCGCCGCGGTGTCGACGAGGAAGGTGTGGTTGATGAGCCCGGAGCCGAGCGGACTTATGAGCCCGGCCGGCACCTGCTCGTCGGTCAGCTCGCCAGGGAGCGGCGCGCCGCCCGCCCCCGCCGATTCCGCGGCGTCGAGCGGCAGGTGGCGATCGTAGTGGCGCAGCGCGGCCAGGGCGGCGGGGCGCAGCTCGGGGGGCGTGGTCATGCGGTTCCTCGGCGAAGACGCGGCGGTTTTTCGCGGCTCGGCTGCCATCATACATGAGCGCCCCGGCCGCGGTCGCGGGCGGGGCAGCGGGGCCCGCGGCGGTCGCGCGGCCGGCAAGGCAGGCAATTTCTTGCGGCGACCCGGCGGCCCCGCGAAAATGGCCGGCGTGACACACACCGGGCATAACCATGGCGGCTTGTGGCCCGAGCCCGCCGCCGAGCCGAGCCCCAAGATCATCGTGCAGAAGTACGGCGGCAGCTCGGTCGCCGATCCGCAGCGCCTGAAGATCGTCGCCGAGCGGGTCGCCAGCACGGTCCGCGCCGGCTACCGGGTCGTCGTCGTGGTGTCCGCCATGGGCAAGACCACCGACGAGCTGTACGCCCTGGCGCGCACCATCGCGAGCGCGCCGCCGCGGCGCGAGCTCGACATGCTGCTGTCGAGCGGCGAGCGGATCGCGATGGCCCTGCTGGCGATGGCGCTGCACGAGCTGGGCCTGGACGCGATCAGCTTCACCGGCTCGCAGTCCGGCATCCTCACCAACGACCGCCACTCGGGGGCGCGCATCATCGAGGTGCGGCCGGTGCGCATCCAGGACGAGCTCGCCCGCGACCGGGTGGTCATCGTTGCCGGCTTCCAGGGCATGAGCTACAAGCGCGAGGTGACGACGCTCGGGCGCGGCGGCTCGGACACCACGGCGGTGGCGCTGGCGGCGGCGCTCGGGGCCGACAGCTGCGAGATCTACTCGGACGTCGACGGCGTGTACTCGGCCGATCCGCGCCTGGTCCCCGACGCGCACCACCTGCCGGCGCTGTCGTACCTGGAGATGCAGGAGCTCGCCGACCACGGGGCCAAGGTGCTAAACGCCCAGGCGGTGCAGTGGGCGCAGCAGGCGGGCATCGTCATCCACGCCCGGCAGACCGCCGGCTCGCCGCGCGAGACGCGCATCGGCGCGGGGCCGCCCGAGGTCTCACCG
>DAOMZC010001446.1:0-1725 GCA_035437965.1 Pseudomonadota bacterium | reverse complement strand
ACGAGGCTGCTCCGCGCGGCCGGACACAAACTCGGGCCGCTCGCTACGTTTTGCCGCAGCCTGCTAGTAGCGCCGGGTTCCCAGCGGGCCCGGGTCTGGGAGGGTGCCAGGTCCGCGGCTAGGCCAGGTTGTGCAGCTTGACGACCTCGGCGATCGCCAGCCTGGCCTCGGCGGCGACCGGCTGGCCGGCGTCGTGCGAGCCGGCCGCGTAGCCCGCCGGATCGACGAGCACGCGCAGCACCGCGAGCACGCACGCCGAGAGGGCCTGCAGGTTGTAGCCGCCCTCCAGCACCGCGCACAGCCGCGGCTGCACCTGTAGCATCAGGTGCACGAGCTGCGCGTAGTCGTCCTCGTGCAGCGCCATGCCGGCCAGCGGATCGCGGGCGTGCCCGTCAAAGCCCGCCGAGACCAGGATGAGGTCAGGCGCGAAACGGCGCAGCGCCGGCACGACGATCCGCTTCCACGCCAGCCGGTACTCGGGCCCGGCCGAGCCCTCGGGCAGCGGGATGTTGATCTTGGTGCCGCGGGCCTGGCCCTGGCCGATCGCGGTCACCGCCCCGGTGCCCGGGTAGAAGGGGAACTGGTGGCTGCTGATGAACAGCATGCTGCTGTCGGCGGTGAAGATCTCTTCGGTGCCGTTGCCGTGGTGGACGTCGAAGTCGACGATCGCGACCCGGGCGCCGTGGGCGCGCGCGGCGGCGGCGGCGACGGCGATGTTGTTGAGCAGGCAGAAGCCCATGGCGTGGCCGGCGCTGGCGTGGTGCCCGGGCGGGCGCACCAGGGCGAAGCCGTTGTCGCCGGGGCTTTTGAGGATGCGCAGCGCCAGCTCGGCCGTCCCGCCGGCGGCGTTGAGGGCCGCCTTGTAGGTGCCGGGGCCGTAGTACGTGTCGGGATCGAGCCAGCCGCTGCCGTTGGGGCTGTGGTCGCCCATCCGCTTGAAAAGATCGTGCAGGTAGTCGGCGGTGTGGACGCGCTGCAGCTCCTCATCGGTGGCGGGGCGCGGGGCGAGCTGCCGGTAGCGACCGCGCAGCTCCGAGGCCGCGAGCCCATCGAAGATCGCCTGCAGCCGCTCGGGCCGCTCCGGGTGCTCGCCGAGGGGGCGGTGGTTCAAAAACAGCTCGTCCGTACAAACAAAGGTCGCCACTTTCTAATCATACCTTCCAGTCCTGTGATATGGGTGCACTACGCTCTCGAATGAACCCGCCTAGCCCCGACCCGCCCAATCCCCAGCCGGCCCCGCCGTCGGACGCGGCCGCCGCGGGCGAGCCGCTCGCGGTGACGGTAGAGCTGCGCAAGGGCTTTGGCCGCGATCAGGTGCTGCGCGGGGTGTCGCTGCGCATCGAGCGGGGCGAGCTCGTCGGGCTCATGGGCCGCTCGGGCTCGGGCAAGTCGACGCTCCTGCACGTGCTGGGCGGGCTCGATCGCGAGTTTACCGGCAGCGTGCGGCTGTTCGGCCAGGAGCTCGGGCGGCTGTCCGATCAGGCGCTCAGCCAGCTGCGCAACGCCCGCATCGGCTTCGTGTTCCAGTCGTTTCACCTGCTCGACCACGTAAGCTGCGTCGACAACGTGCTCTTGCCCAACGCCTTCGCGCGCGCGCCGCTCGGGCGCAAGCAGGCGGTCGAGCAGGCGCGCGAGGCGCTCGCCCGGGTGGGCCTGGGCGACCGCTGGCAGGCCCGTCCCTCGGAGCTGTCCGGCGGGCAGAAGCAGCGGGTGGCGATCGCGCGG
>DAOMZC010001445.1:0-1728 GCA_035437965.1 Pseudomonadota bacterium | reverse complement strand
CCCGTTCGCTCGGGCAGCGCCGGCGGGCGCGGCGCGTCAGGGCGCGGCCGGTGCGCCGCCCTTGCGCGGATCCGATGCGGCGCTGAACAGCGGCTGCAGGCTCGCCGGCGGCGTGTCGGCGGTGAGCGAGCCCGGGGCCGCAGGGTTCGATGGCGGGCGGCGCACGACCACCTGCACCGCGGTCTCCAGCGGGGACGGGGTCACCACCAACTTATGGCCGCGCCGCCGCAGCCCCTCGGCCACATCGGCGGGGAGCTCCGGCTCGATGAGCACGTTGTCGGGGATGTACTGCGCGTGGACGCGCGGCGAGCCGACGGCGGCCTCGGCGCTCATGTGGAAGTCGATGACGTTGATGACCGTCTGCACGACGCCGGTGACGATGGTGGGGCCGCCCGAGCCGCCGGCGCACAGCACGGTGCCGTCGGCGCCGACTGCGATGAGCGGCGTCATGCTCGAGGCGGGTCGCTTGCCGGGGGCCACCGCGTTGTTGAGCTCACCGACGAGGCCAAAGGCGTTGGGGGCGCTCGGCTGGGCGGCGAAGTCGTCCATCTGATCATTGAGGATCACCCCCGTCCGCCCGGCGATGACGTGCGAGCCGAACGACAGGTTCACCGTCGTGGTCAGCGCCGCGACGTTGCCCTCGCGATCGATGACGCAGATGTGCGAGGTCCCGTGGTCGTTGGGGGCGCTGAGCGGCTTGTCGCCGCCGGGGCGGCCGTAGCTGGCGGCGGGCAGGACGCGGTCGGGCTGCAGCTGGGCGGCGCGCGCCTTGGCGTACTCGGCGCTGCTCAGCTCGGCCAGCGGGACCTTCACGAACGCCGGATCGCCGAGCAGCTTGGCGCGGTCCGCGAAGGCGTGCTTGAACGCCTCGATGATCTCGTGCAGCGTCGAAGAGGCGCCGGGGCCCTCGCGCAGCGGCGGGCGGGCGTGGAGGATCTGCAGGGCCTCCAGGGCGGTCACGCCACCGGCGGGCGGCGGCACGACGTAGATGCGGAAGTCGCGGTAGCTGCCCTGCAGCGGCGTCCGCACCACCGGCTTGTAGGCGCGCAGGTCCTCGCTGCTCAGGATTCCCCCCTGCTCCTGCACCGCCTGCAGAATCTGGGTGCCGATGCCGCCTGGTCCTTCGCCATAGAAGGCGGCGAACCCGGCGCGGCCCAGCGTCTCCAGCGTCGTCGCCAGCTCGGGACGGCGCAGCAGCTGCCCGCGCGCGAGCGGCTGCCCGGCAGGCGCCAGCAGCGCCCGCAGCGGACTATCGGGCCGCAGCTTGGGGACGACCCCCATTGCCGTGCGGCTCAGGTGGCGGCCGACCGGAAAGCCGTCCCGGGCCAGGCGCAGCGCCGGAGCAATGACCTGCGCCGGCGTCAAGCTGCCATAGTCGCGCAGGGCCTGGGCAAAGCCCGCCGCCTCGCCGGGCACCCCGATGGCGAGCCCGCCCCGCCGCGACCGCTCGGGGTCCGCTTTGCCGGTGCGGGCGTCGATGTACATGTCGGCGCGGGCCCGCTTGGGCGCGACCTCGCGGAAGTCGAGCGCGTGCACGCTGCCGTCCTTACGCCGGAGGAGCAGAAATCCGCCTCCCCCCAGCCCCGACCCCGCCGGCTGCACCACCCCGAGCGCGAGCGCCGTCGCCACCGCCGCGTCCACCGCGTTTCCCCCCTGCGCCAGGACCTCGGCCCCAGCGCGCGAGGCGAGCTCGTGATCCGCCGCCACCGCGCCGCTCGGGCCGGTGAG
>DAOMZC010001444.1:0-1732 GCA_035437965.1 Pseudomonadota bacterium | reverse complement strand
CTCGGCCGCGGCCTGGTCGGCCTGTTCCAGCCGCACCCGAAAGGCCTGCCAGGCCTGCATGTGGTCGGGTCGGATCGCGCCCGCGGCCTGCAGCGCGGCGGCAGCAGCCAGGAGTTCGGCGGTCAGTTTCTTCATGGTCGAAGGTCTCAGAGTGGCAAGGTCGGCGGCCGGCTTTCGAGGGCCGCCAGGCGCTGCGCCATGGCGGCCTGGTTGCGTTCGCAGGCCTCGAGGCGCCCGAGCAGCTGCTCGAGCGCGCCACGAAGCCAGGCCGGCGCCAGGGGGAGGAGGGTGCGAACGTCCATGGACGCGCATGCTGGGCAGGCGGGCCTGCGCGGGCAACGGCCCCCCGCGTCGAAGCCGCCCCCCGTTGACGGGCGCCCAGGAAAGGCCGTAGGAGCGATTTTCCCCGAGGGTTGGCCCTCTGCCCTTCACCGGACCCGGAAAACGGCGCCATGCGCGTTCTGGTGGCCCCGTTGGCCCGGCCCTTGGGCTTTGACGAAGCGGCGCGGCGGTCCGCAAAGCCTGGACCCCTTTGAAAGCGGTATTCAGCGGGCCGTCGTGTTGGCACCGGCGGTGTTCGGAGCCGGCGCGGCGCCGCGGGAAGCGTCGGGCGCCTTCAGGCGCCCTTTCGTCGGTCTTGATGAGCGACGCAGTCGCTTGGGGGGCGTGCGCCGAAGGCGCGATGTTCTAGCCCCCTTGGGGGCTCAATTTCTGGGTGCCCGCGGGCCTGCCGAAGTTGTCCACATGTGGATAAACGGCCCTCCCCTATGTATAGAAATTCGACTCCTGTAAGAGGGGGTCAAGTATGGGGGTCGAGTTTCTACCCCTGTCGCGCTACAAGCCGCGCCGTTGCTCGCTCTGCAGCATTCGGCGGGGGGTCAAGTATGGGGGTCAAGTTTCCCTGCAGGCGAGCTTGCGCGTAGCGGGGCGCAATGTGAAAAAAAAGGGTCTGCGTGCCGCTGCTTTGGCGCTTGTCGCGGGCCAGGATGCGGTGCTGCTCGAACTCGATCACCATGCGTTTGCAGGCCTGCGCATCGGGGGCAAAGAGGCGGGTTCCGCGCGCGGGCTGCACCGGCGCCATGCGCTGCGACAGCCAGGCGTATGAGGTCTCGCCGTTGCCGTGCTTGTAGTCGGCGCAGCGGATCAGCAGCATCCACAGGCGCGCCGCCCACGGGGCGAGCTGCTCGAGCACCTCGAGCTCGTGCGTGTGGACGATGAGGAACGCGCCAGCGGCTTTGCGCAGCGCGGTCGCCCGGCTCTGTTTCACTCGGCCTCGGTCTCGAGCGTCGATTGGGCGCAGCAGCCGGCGCCCATGCACATGCTCTGTGCCTTGAGCGTCGCGCGATCAAGGCACAGCTGCAGGCGGTCATCGTCGTTGCCGCCACCGCACGCGGAGAGCGTGAAGCCGGTGGCGATCGCCGCGGCCGTGAGGCCCAGGGCCAGGAGGGCGCGCCTCATGATGCGGCTCTCGCCGCCAGGTGCTCGCGGACCGTCGCCTGCGGGGCGCCGTGCGCCTGCTCGATCTCGGCGGCGATTTGCTGCAGGGACGCGGGCTCGCCGCCCCAGACGATCTTGACTTCGATGCGCTCCGCCTGGTGGCACAGCGCCGCGGCGCGGTTGATGAGCTGCGTGTACAGCTCGGTTTCGTAGGTCGGAACTCGGGGCTTGTTCATCGGACGTGCACCCCCGCCTGCTCGAGCCCGCCGCGTACACGCTCGGTGGCCTGAATCAT
>DAOMZC010001443.1:0-1734 GCA_035437965.1 Pseudomonadota bacterium | reverse complement strand
GGGGGCCTGCCACGGTCGGACGGTCGCGGCGGCGCCGGTGGCCGGCGGGGGAGCCGGACTGATCGGGTCGCTCGCCGGGCCGCTCGCTGCATCGGCGGTGCGCACCGGCACGCTCTCGAGCCGCGCTCCCGCGGGCAGCTTGCCGAGCAGCTGACCTCCGACCACCAGAGTCATCAGCGTGATCAGCTCATCGCGCGCCGGCAGGGCGGCGATGGCGTCCCCGGCGACCGGGCAGGTGGGCGCCGGCACGGTGGCCGGTGGGGTCGCTCCGGCAGGCTCGATGGGGTCGGCGGCGCCCGTAGGCACGACGCGGACCCCGATTCCGGCGCGCGCCAGCACGCGGCTGAGGGCACCGCCCAGCGTGTCCTCCAGCTTCTCTCGACTGCTCGCGGCATCGGGCTCGGACCGCGGCGCCGCATCGGGCGCCTTAATATCGGACCCGTCAGTCCGCGGGGAAATCTCTCTCATGATGTCTCACCACCGTCTTTGTCGGACGCCAAAAAGCTCACGCTGCCGCGCCGCTTGACGGCGCAGCCCCCATCACCAGAGCCACCACCTGCTGCTCAGAGCAGCAGCACCTGCGCTGGCGCCACCGCGCTGTCCACCGGCCTGCGGAACCGCCCCGCCAGCACGACGCTGCGCGGGTGGACCAGGGACTCATGCCGGCCGCGGGTTCCCCACTGCTCGCGCACGCACGGCTCAAGGGGAGGCGCGCCACGGTGGAAGTCGGCGACCAGGAACTTCTCCCCTTCTCCCTTGCGGCTGACGAACAGCGCCTGCGCGTAGCCACGCCCCATGAAGTCGCCGGCCACCGCGATGTCGGGATCGGCAAGGAAGTCGTTGAGCAGGTCGCTCTGCCCCCACAGCTCGCGGTAGCCCACCTCGGCCGGCGGCGCGGCGCGGCAGAAGTCGGCGATAAGGACCTTGCCCGTGTTCATCGCGATGTTGCGGTTGATGAACAGCACCTGCGCGTGACCGCGCTTGAGGAAATCCCCAGCCAGCATGACGCGGCCGCTGTCCATCCAGCCGTCAAGGAGCGGGCTCTGTCCCCACATCTCGGTGTAGCAGCGCCGCGGCGTGCCGCCCTTGAGATCGATGACGCGGACGCGGCCGCCGCGCGGGTTGCGGTTCATCATCATCCACTGGTCGTGGCCAAGGCCCATGAAGTCGCCGACCATGTGGACGTCATCGGGATCGAGCCAGCCGTCGAGCCACTGCCGCTCGCCCCAGTTGTCGGAGAACAGCTTGCGCGGGTGCTCGCAGCCGTCCTGCAGGCCGAGCAGCACCGCCTGCTCGCCGGGACGGCGCTGGCCGCGGTGCAGGAGCAGCAGCTGGCTGCTGCCATCGCCGGTCAGATCACCGGTGAGCTGCAGGTCGTGCGGCCCGAGCCAGCCGTCGATCCAGCCCCCGGGCTCGACCGTCGCGCCGGAGATGACCTGCGCCTCGGCGCCGTCGACTCCGAACTCCAGGATGTCGACATAGTGATAGCGCGAGTCGGCGCGCACCAGCATAAGCTGATCGCGCCCACGCTTGAGGAAGTCGCCCGTATAGGCGCGGAAGGTGGAGCCGGCCAGCGCGTCCACGCACTGCAGCTGACCCGTGCCGAGCATCACATCCAGGGCGCCGTCGGTCTTGGGCCGCGGGGCCACCGACTGCAGATCGAGCACCGCCAGGCGCGGAGTCTCGGGAGCGCTGTGGATGACCCAGCGGCTCGCGTGCTCCTCACCCTGGCTG
>DAOMZC010001442.1:0-1736 GCA_035437965.1 Pseudomonadota bacterium | reverse complement strand
CTGGCCGTCGAGGATTTCCTCCTTGAGGAGCTCTTGGGCGGCAATCTGCAGCGCCTCGCGGTGCTCGCGCACCAGGCGCCGCGCGTGGGCGTAGCGCTCGTCGAGCAGACCCCGCACCTCCTGATCGATGGAGCGCGCCGTCTCGTCGCTGACCTCACGGATGCCGCCGATGCCGCTGGCGACATCGAGGAACTGCCCGCGCCCGCTGTCGAAGGCCTGCAGGCCGAGGGTCTTGGACATGCCGAGCTCGAGCACCATGCGGCGGACCAGCGCGGTCGCCCGCTGCAGGTCGTCCTGGGCGCCGGTCGAGATGTCGGCGAGCAGCTCCTCCTCCGCGGCGCGACCGCCGAGGAGCACGGTGATCCGATCATACAGCTCGCCGCGGGTAAGCAGGTAGCGGTCGCCTTCATCGGTGCTCGGAGTCTGCATGGTGTAGCCCAGGGCCCCGATGCCGCGCGGCACGATGCTGATCTTCTTGACCGCGTCGGCCCCCGGCAGCAGTGTCGCCACCAGGGCGTGCCCGCACTCATGGTAGGCGACCTGCTGCTTGTCCTTGGCCGACAGCCGGCGCGACTTGCGCTCCAGCCCGGCGACGATGCGCTCCAGCGCCTCCTGGAAGTCGTGCTCGGCGACGGCATCAGCCTGCCGGCGCGCCGCCAGCAGCGCCGCCTCGTTGACCAGGTTGGCGAGGTCGGCCCCGACCAGGCCCGCGGTCATCGCCGCCACCGCGTCCAGCCGCACGCCCTTCTCCAGGATGACCTTGCGCGAGTGCACCTGGAGGATCTCCAGGCGATCCTCCAGCGACGGCCGGTCCACCACCACCCGACGGTCGAAGCGCCCCGCGCGGAGCAGCGCCGGATCGAGGATCTCGGGCCGGTTGGTCGCTGCCATGATAATGACCCCGGTGGTGCCGTCAAAGCCGTCCATCTCGGTGAGCAGCTGGTCCAGGGTCTGCTCGCGCTCCTCGTGGGCGACCACCGGGCCGGCGACCCCGCGGGCGCGGCCGATGGCGTCCAGCTCGTCGATGAAGATGATGCAGGGCGATTTCTCCTTGGCCTGGGTGAACAGGTCGCGCACCCGGGCGGCGCCGACGCCGACGAACATCTCGACGAACTCCGAGCCCGAGATCGAGAAGAACGGCACCGCCGCCTCGCCGGCCACCGCCCGCGCCAGCAGCGTCTTGCCGGTGCCCGGCGGGCCGACCAGCAGCACGCCGCGCGGGATGTGCCCGCCAAGGCGCGTGTAGCGCTCGGGCGAGCGCAAGAAGTCGATGATCTCGACAAGCTCGGCCTTGGCCTCGCGCTGGCCGGCGACGTCCGAGAACGTGACCCCCGAGCCGGTGTCGGTGTAGATCTGCGCCTTGTTCTTGCCGAAGTTGAACACCGAGCCGCCGATGCCGCCGATGCCGCCGCTGCGGCGCATCAGCCAGCTGCCGAAGAAGAACAGCATCACCATCGGCAGCACCCACGAGCCGATGGTGACCAGCAGCGAGGGCGTCGACATCGCGTCGTAGGGGATCTTCTTCTCATTGAGCTTCACGATGAGGTCGCGCTCGGCCGACTCCAGGCGACCGGTGCGATAGATTTTCTTGGGCACCGCCAGGCCGCCGAGAGCTCGACCGTCCGCCGGCTTCGCCGGGGCTGCCGCCGGAGCCGCGCCGGTCGCCGACGTCCCGGAAGCCGCCGCCGGCGCTGCGCCGGTCGCCCCGGAAGCCGTCGCCGGAGCCACGCCGGTCG
>DAOMZC010001441.1:0-1736 GCA_035437965.1 Pseudomonadota bacterium | reverse complement strand
GGGCCTGGGCCAGGGGAGGGAGTGCGTCGTCCGCGTGCCCGGCCTGCCGGCCGGGGGGCGGCGCGGCCGGCCGCTGGCGGGGGTGGCGACCCCGGCGGACCCGGACGAGCTGGACGACGAGCTCGACGACGAGCCGCCGCCCGTCAAGCTGGTGGCGGGGCCGCCGCTGCGCGTGCTGCTCATCGAAGACAACGACGACATCCGGGCGACGCTGCAGGATCTGCTGCTCGCCCACGGCCACCAGGTGGACGTGGCCGGCGACGGCACCGAGGGCCTGCAGCGGGCGCACGCGCAGCGGCCCGATGTCGCGCTCATCGACATCGGCCTGCCCAAGCTGGACGGCTATCAGGTCGCCGCCCGCTTCCGCGCCGAGCTGGCGTGGCCGCCGGTGCTGATCGCGCTGTCCGGCTACGGCCAGCCCGATGATCGAAGCCGCGCCCGCGCCGCCGGCTTCGACGCGCACCTGGTAAAGCCCGTGCGGCTGGACGAGCTTTTGCGCGCTCTTACCGATGCGCACGCCGCCGCATCAGAGCGGACCGCCGCATCAGAGCGGGCCGCCGCGGCGCCCGAGAGCTAACCGACCTTTATCAAGACCAACTGGAGTTCACAGAAAATGCCTACCAAGCAGGCGCGGGCCAGTGAGACCGACCAGCTCGATGAGCGGCTGCTCCTCACCACCCTCATGGCAGTCAAGAAGGGCGATTTTTCGGTGCGCATGCCGGTGGATCGCTCGGGGGTGGCCGGCAAGATCGCCGACACCCTCAACGATGTCATCGAGCTCACCGAGCGCATGACCAAAGAATTCGAGCGCATCAACACCGTCGTCGGCAAGGAGGGCAAGATCAGCCAGCGGGCGACGATCGGCGAGGCCGGCGGCGCCTGGGCGGCGTGCGTCGACTCGGTCAACTCGCTCATCGGCGATCTGGTGCAGCCGACCGCCGAGGTCGCGCGCGTCATCGGCTCGGTGGCGCGCGGTGACCTGTCGCAGACCATGGCGCTCGACATCGAAGGCCGGCCGCTCAAGGGCGAGTTTCTGCGCACCGCCAAGGTGGTCAACACCATGGTGGATCAGCTGAGCTCCTTCGCCTCGGAAGTCACGCGCGTCGCCCGCGAGGTCGGCACCGAAGGAAAGCTCGGCGGCCAGGCGCAGGTCAAGGGCGTCTCGGGCACCTGGAAGGATCTGACCGACAACGTCAACCTCATGGCGTCCAACCTCACCGGCCAGGTGCGCAACATCGCCGAGGTCACCAAGGCGGTCGCCAAAGGGGATCTCGGCAAGAAGATCACAGTCGACGTGAAGGGTGAGATCCTCGAGCTCAAGAACACCATGAACACCATGGTGGATCAGCTGAGCTCTTTCGCCTCCGAAGTCACGCGCGTTGCCCGCGAGGTCGGCACCGAAGGGAAGCTCGGCGGCCAGGCCGAAGTCCGCGGCGTCGCCGGCACCTGGAAGGACCTGACCGACAACGTCAACTTCATGGCGTCCAACCTCACCGGTCAGGTGCGCAACATCGCCGCGGTCACCACCGCCGTTGCCAACGGCGATCTGTCCAAGAAGATCACAGTCGATGTAAAGGGCGAGATCCTCGAGCTCAAGAACACCATCAACACCATGGTGGACCAGCTGAGCTCCTTCGCCTCGGAAGTTACGCGTGTCGCCCGCGAAGTCGGCACCGAAGGAAAGCTGGGTGGCCAGGCGCAGGTCAAGGGCGTCGCCGGCACCTGGAAGGACCTGA
>DAOMZC010001440.1:0-1739 GCA_035437965.1 Pseudomonadota bacterium | reverse complement strand
CTCCGCCCATTGCGCCTTGGAGATGGCGCGCTCGGCCGGCAGGGGCAGAGGCGTGCTGGCGCCGTCCGCCAGAAACTGCACCAGCTGTTCGAGGAGGCCGAGGTGCTCCGCCCAGGTCGACTGCAGCTCACCGGGAGCCTGCGCCGCCAGCGGCTGCAGCTGGGTGAGCAAGGCGCGCGCCTGCTGATGCAGCGCCTGTTGTAAGGTCTCCGAGGGGCCCGTCATGTTCGCTGTCTCCGGCGGCTGGTCTGAGGCTCGGGGGCCAGCGGCAGCGCCCAATAGCGCGCGAGTTCCTCCAGCCGTGTGGGCTCTGCGCTCAACAGGGCGAGCAGACTCACCAGCACCGCGCTCGGGACTCCGTCCCCGGCGCGGAGTCGGGACAGGTAGCCCTGCGACAAATCGAGCGCCACCTCGAGCTTGCGTTGGGAAAGGAGCCGGCTCAGCTTCGTAATTTCCGCCGCCGCCCGTCGAATCAGCTCGGCGCGATAGGTGGCCTCCAAGGCGGCGGCCAGCTCGGGCATCGAATCGAACGGCAAAAGCAGATGCTTGCAGCGGCGGCAAGTCGGCACCAGCAGGTCCGCCGGCAACGTCAGCGCGGTATTGCGGTAGCGACACACGCGGCCGGGCTGCGCGGTGGGCCGTACGGCATGGCGCCCGCAGCACGGGCACTTGCCCGTCGTGCCATGCGCCCGAGGCGAGGCAAGGGATACAGGCGCGGTGCCGTCCAGGGAGTCGTCTGGGACCTGAGAAGTCGTCATGCCTTCATGCCTCCCGGTCGCCCCGCCCAGCGCGGCGGAGCGCCCGGCTGCGGCGCCGCCGGCTTCCGCACCGGGACCCCGACGGCGCGCGCCCGCCGTACCAGGTCGGCGGTCCCCAGGTGACCGGGAAAGGCGACCACCAGCGCCGGGTGATACAGCTCCAGCATCTGCTGATTGCGGACCGCTCCGGCGCGCCGACCCAGTGCCGACCACCGCGCCGGAACCCGGATCACCGGAACTTGGCGTCGGGCGCACCAGGCATCGGCCAGGCGGTCGCCCCCGCGCAGGCCACCCCACCGCGGCCGGTCCGCATCGACCCCGCAAGCTCCGTGCACCACCGCGCGAGGCCGCAGCGCATCGAGCACCCCAAAGACATGCGCCGAGTCCGCGTAGTCCCGCCCCCCACAGACCAACAGGAGCGCCCCGGGCCGGGCGGGCCAGTTCTGGGGAATCGGTTCGGGCGCAGCCTTGTTCAGCCCGAGCGGTTGCAGGCGGCCCAGTCCCGCAGACGGCTCGCTTGCTCGGAGAGAGGGGCTCATGGGCTCCCTCCATCCGCTGCGGGCTGCCGTGAAGAGAGCGGCGCAGCGCTCAACCCTTGCGCCGAGGGCGGCATCGCCTCAGCCGGACCCAGGAAGTCGGCGTGCCTGCAGTCCCGCGCTGCCGAGGCAGTCACCAGCCCCCCGCCCGCCAGCACGGCGCACCCTCCGCCTTGTTTCTTGGCTTGTCGACAGGCAGCCTCGGCCAGCCGGCGCAGTTCGGCGCGCGCCGGGACAAACTCGGTCACCGTCGTATACGCCAAGCCCAGCGAGGCACTGACGCCGCGGTCGGACAGGCGCTGCAACAGTGAGCGGGCGCAGCGACTCAGGTCGCCAATCGGTCCATGAAAAATCACTTCAAACTCGTCCCCCGCTTGGTGACAGCGAAAAACTTCGTCCACCCCGCGACGGACCGCGTGGCTCAGCGCCTCGGCCGCGGTGCGGA
>DAOMZC010001439.1:0-1740 GCA_035437965.1 Pseudomonadota bacterium | reverse complement strand
GAGCGGACGGCGGTGCGGCTGGACCTGACGGCGCGCCTGACCGCGCCCGCGCTGCAGGCGGTGCCGTGGCGCGCCATGGGCCTTTCGGCGCTCGCCCGCATGGTGCGCGAGGACCTGGCCGAGCGGGACGGCGCGGCGCGCGCCTACGAGCTGGCCGAGCAGGGCAAGAGCGCCTTCCCCGGCAGCCCCGGGGCCAAGGAGTGCCAGAGCCTCCTGTCCGAGATCGCCGCCCCCCACCTCGCGCTGGCCGCGATGCTGGTCGACGCCGCGGACAAGCCGTCGCTGCAGATCACCCACCGCAACGCCCGCGAGCTGTACTTCCGCGCCTACGCGGTCGAGCTGTCGCAGCTGCTTTTGCGGCGCGAGACCGCCAACCTGCTCCCCGACGGCGACTTCGTCGAGCGCCTGGTGTACGGCGACGACACCGGCAAGGTGCGCCCGGCCCGGCCGGTGGCGGCGTGGACGACGGCGCTTCAGGCGACGCCGGACTTCAAGGATCACGTCACCTACGTCACCCCGCCGCTCGCCGCGCGCGGGCTTTACGTCATCGTCGCCTCCTACCGCGCCGACTTCGCGCGCACCCTGAACCAGGTAACGGCGGTGGCGTTTCAGCGCAGCGACCTGGCGCTGGTCAGCCACTCGGGCAGCGACGGCTCGGCGTCCGTCGCGGTGGTCGAGGCGGCGACCGGCCAGCCGGCCCGCGGGGCGCGCGTCGAGCTGTACCGCACCCCGTGGGAGCGCCGCGCGCAGCGGGTCGACAGCCGGGTCGTCGACGCCAGCGGCACCGTGCGTTTCGCCGGGCGCAACGTGTATGAGGACTTCACGCTGGTCGCCCAGCGCGGCCCCGATCGGGTGATCTTCGGCAGCTCGCTGTCCCTGGCCGGCGACCGCGACCACAGCGAGTCGATCGACGAGCTTATCTACACCGACCGCGCCATCTACAGGCCGCAGCAGAAGCTCTACTTCAAGATCCTCGCCTACGCCGGCCGCTCGGAAGAGGGCCGCTTCCGCCTGCGCCCGCGGCAGCGCCTGACCGTGCGCCTGCGCGACGCCAACTACCAGGAGATCGCCAAGCGCGAGGTGACCACCAACAGCTTCGGCACCGCCGCCGGCGAATTCGCCCTGCCGGCCGGGCGGCTGCTCGGCGGCTGGTCGCTGGACACCCGCAGCGGCCATGCCTCGTTCCGCGTCGAAGAGTACAAGCGCCCGGGCTTCGAGGTGACCCTGGCCGAGGCCAAGGAGCCGCTGCGCCTGAACCGCCCGGCGCTGTTGCGCGGCGAGGCGCACTACTACTTCGGCCAGCCGGTGAGCCAGGGCACGGTGAAGTACCGCCTGACCCGGCAGACCGTCGCGCCGCCGCAGCCGCTGTTCGCAGGGGGGCGCGGCAGCCTGGGCCGGCTGGGCGGGCGCGGGCGCCACGGACGCTTCGGGCTGTTCGCCGGCCGCGAGCAGGTCACCGTGGCGAGCGGCGAGGCGGCGCTGCGGCCCGACGGCACCTTCGCGGTGCAGTTCACCCCCGAGGCCGATGAGCAGCACGGCAAGGACTTCACCTACACCTACACCCTGAGCGCCGATCTCACCGACGAAGGTGGCGAGACGCGCTCGGCCAGCCGCGCCTTCCGGCTCGGCTTTGTCGCCATCGAAGCGGCGCTGAGCAGCGACTTCGGCTACCTGCCGAGCGGCACCGCGGGGAGCATCAAGGCGGTGCGCCGCAGCCTCGACGGCAGCGGGCGGGCGGGC
>DAOMZC010001438.1:0-1741 GCA_035437965.1 Pseudomonadota bacterium | reverse complement strand
GGCGGCGCCCGCTGATGGTGAAGACTCCGAGAGGCGCTGCATGGCGGTACGCTAACACGTACTTTTTCCCCTCGCTATTTCGATCAAGCGTCGGCATAAAAGGACCGCGCGCCGCGCGCCTGTCACGCACTCCCCCCACCCTCTTTCGCCTGCGGAGGTGATGATGCTACGTCCGGGTAAGGTCCACCCAGAGCTGACCGTCAACCACGTCGTCACCGAGGAAGATCTGGCCGACCGGGTAGCGGCCAGCGGCACCGGCGGCGGGCCCGAGCGCAACCTGTTCCCGCGCGTCCTGGGTACGGCCAAGCTGATCGCGCTCATGGAGCTTGCCTCGGCGCGGGCGATGGAGCCGATCCTCATGCCCGGCGAGCTGACGGCGGGAATCATCGTGCGCATCGAGCACAACGCGGCGACGCCGCTCGGCGGCACGGTGCGGATGACCGCGCGGTTCCTCGGCACCGAGGGCAAGTTCTACCGCTTCGAGGTCGTGGCGCACGACGACGCCGGCGAGGTCTTCCGCGGTCAGCACGTGCGCGCCGTCGTCGAGGCGCGCCGCCTGGAGAAGGGCGCCGCCCGCCGCCTGCGTCGCTAGCAGCGCGCTCCCCATTGGGCCGCAGAAACACGCTGGAGGTTACGGTCGCGGCTGGCATATGCTGCGCCGCGCGCTAGCGCTCCCTTTTTTCTCAATCGCCCATGTAGAAGGAGATTCCTGTGACGACACTCCAGCGCCTCTTTGTCCTTTTCGCCGTGCCGGTCGCCCTGTGGAACACAAACTGCGTCGATACCTCGGGGTTCCAGCTGCAGCATCCGCTGATCGCCGGCGGCGTCCAGCAGAACAGCGAGCAGTCGCAGGAATACCAGCGCGAGCGCATAAACGGAATCCAGCCCGGCTCGCTCACCAGCGAGGCGTCCCTCGTCGCGATGACCGAGCAGGAGACCTGCTTCCAGGTCGTCCTGCGGACCACCGGCGACCGCGCCGATCTGGCCGAGCCGCGCAGCTGGCGGGTGTTCCTGCGCGGCGAGCCGAAGTTCGAGGACATGGGCCCGGTGTTCAAGGACTCGGCGCCCCAGACCCAGCTCCAAGTGAACGGCGTCGTCGTCGATCACGTCACCGAGCAGGAGCGCATCTGCGACGCCTATGGCGGCAACTGCTACACCCGCAACATCACCCGCTCGGTGCAGCGGCCGACCACGGTCAACCTCATCACCGGCGGCGGCACCGTGTGCTTCAATAACCACGGGAACCTCGGCCGCCAGACCTCGCACCTGACGCTGCATCTAGATGACCCGCGCACCGAGTGGCCGGCCCAGCGGCGCGTCGAGTTCAACTGGAACCTCGTCGGGGCGGCGCCGCCGCCGGGCAAGAAGGTCGCCCAGAAGTAGGCGAGCGGAGTCGGGCGCGACGGAGCAGCAGCGGCCGGTTCGCCGCGCGCTCGGCGGGCGCTTACAGAGCGCCGTCGGGCAAGGCGGAGCCGGACTCCTGGTCTGTGGTCCGGGGGAAAAAGGACTGCCGGGTCGTGGTCGGCTCGCGGTCCTTGGCGACCTCGCGGGCCGGATCTTTGGCGACCTCGTGGGGCGGCAGCTCTCTGGCCGGGTCGCGGCTCTGCTCTTTGACCGAGGCGGTGGTAGGGGTGGGGGCGGCGCCGGGCTCCTTGGGCGGCTCCTTGGGCGCGTCCCGGGGCGGCTCTTTGGCGGCGGGGGCGGCGCCGGGGGGCTCGCTGGCCGGCGGCTCCTTGTCGGG
>DAOMZC010001437.1:0-1743 GCA_035437965.1 Pseudomonadota bacterium | reverse complement strand
CTTTGGCTCGCTCGCGGGACTCGCGGTGATCCACGCGGCCGGGATCGCCGGCGGCGGCGCGGTCCAGAGCCGCACCGCGGCCGAGCACCGCGCCGTCCTGCGGCCCAAGCTGCAAGGGACGCTGGTGCTGGACGCGCTCTTGCGCGAGCTGCGGCCGGATTTTTTCATCCTCTGCTCCTCCCTCAACGCCCTGGTGAGCCGGTTTGGTCAGGCCGACTACTGCGCCGCCAACGCGTTCCTCGATGCGTTCGCGCACCACAAAAAGGGGAGCCGCGCGACCGTGTACACATCGATCAACTGGGACGCCTGGCGCGAGGTCGGCATCGCCGCGCGCGCCGGCTCGCGGCTCATCGACCTGACGAGCGCCCTCACTTCCAAGGACGGAGTCGCGGCGTTCCAGCAGTGCCTGGCGAGCGGCCTGCCGCAGGTCGCGGTCTCTACCGCGCCGCTGCTCCAGCGGCTGCACGCGGCCGGGACAGCGGCGGACCCCGAAGCG
This sequence comes from Pseudomonadota bacterium, assembly GCA_035437965.1. GTDB lineage: Bacteria > Myxococcota_A > Polyangia > Palsa-1104 > JAEUJZ01 > CALFML01. The sequence continues at coordinate 1,247 of DAOMZC010001437.1, read as the reverse complement.
GCGGCGCTGGCTCCGGCCGCGGCGACCTTCCCCCGCCCGGCGCTGCAGAACCCCTATGTCGCGCCGCGCAGCGAGCTTGAGCGGGCGCTGTGCGGAGTCTTTCAGTCCTTCCTCGGCATCCAGCCGGTGGGCGTCACCGATCGATTTCAGGAGCTCGGCGGCGACTCGCTGATGGCGGTCGCGCTGCTCGCCCGGGTGCGGGCGCTGCTCAAGCTGCGGCTGCCTTCATACCAGCTCCTGGACACGCCGACGATTGCCGAGCTGGCGGTCGCCATCGCCGGTCAGGGCCGCGACCCCCACCGCGCGCCCACCGACTCGCCGCTGGTCGCGCTGCGGGCGGCCAGCTCGCGCGGCGCGCGGCGCCCGAGCCTGTTCCTCATGCACCCGGGCGGCGGCCACATTCACATCTATCGCGATCTCACCCAGGCCCTGGGCAGCGAGCAGCCGGTCTACGCGCTGCAGTCGCCGGCGGTGGATGGCCGCTCGCCGCCGCTCGCCACGATCGAGGAGATGGCGGCGTGCTACCTGGCGGCGATCCGCACCGTGCAGCCCGTGGGACCGTACGCGCTCGGCGGGGCGTCGCTCGGCGGCATGATCGCCTACGAGCTGGCGCGGCAGCTCGACGCCGACGGGCAGCGGGTGGGCCTGCTCGCCATGTTCGACACCGCGGGGCCCGGCCAGCTGCCGGCGCCGATCAAAGATGATGCCGAGCTCCTCGCCTACATGATGCACCTGGGCGGCGATGCGGAGGTCTCGGTAGAGGCGCTGCGCCAGCTGACGCCCGCGGAGCAGTGGCAGCTTTACTGGACGCGCTCGCAGGTCTTCCATCGCCTTATCCCGCAGGTCGTGCAGGAGCAGCAGCGCATCTTGACGCAAGTATGGAAGGCCAACGTGAAGGCGATGCTGCAGTACGCCCCGCAGCCGTGCGCGAGCCGCATCCTCTTTTTCCTGGCGCGCGACAAAGACCCCTACAACTCGCCCACTCCCGAGCAGAGCTGGCTGCCGCTGGCGCGCGCCGGAATCGAGCTGTACGAAGTGCCGGGCAACCACATCACCATGAACTATGCCCCGCACGTCCAGCTCATCGCCGACCGCCTGCGACCGTACCTGGACGCGCTGTAGCGGCCCGTTCCGCAAACCTCCCCACGGCGCGTCGGCGCCGCGCCGCGCCCCGCGGGAATTGCTGCCGACCTCAAGCCGCCCAACATCCTCTTTGAGGAGAGCACCCAGCAGGTGTCTCTTATCGA
>DAOMZC010001436.1:0-1744 GCA_035437965.1 Pseudomonadota bacterium | reverse complement strand
CGCGAGCAGCCGCCGGGCCTGCAGCGGCAGCGCGTACTCCGCCTCGTGCGCCGGCGGCTCGCTCTGGCCGCTGCCGTGCGGATCGACGATCACCGCCGGGCGCCCGAGCCCGCGCAGCAGCCGGCGGAACTGCCGTCCATCGCCGAGCAGCCCGGGCAGCAGCAGCAGCGGCGGCGCGTCCGCCAGCGACTCGCGCCCCACCCCCGCTCCGGTCCCCGCGTAGGTCTGGTAGTAGAGGCCCGCGGCCGTACCGTGGTGAGATTGCATCTGGCTTCAGGTTGCTCGGGAAACGGGGTTGGCGGGGCCGGGCGCTCGCGGCGGGGCCGGGCGCTCGCGGCGCAGTCAGTCGGTTGCTCGGGCCGCCGCGGGGCCGCCGCCGTGTCGATCGCGCTGCCGGGAAATTAAAGGGACCGGATCGCCAAAGCAATCAGGAACGTGCCGCCGCCTAGCGCCAGGCAGATGAGGGCGGTGAACTTGAACAGCAGCTTGTCGAAGACGCCCACCAGCAGCTCGTCGATGCGGCCCGACAGCTCGTCGCGCACCTTGATCAGGTCGACGCCGCCGCCGCTCGCCCCCTCGGCGCGGAAGCGCGCGAGGGTCAGCGCCTCGACCCGATCGAGGATCATGCGGTGCAGGCGCGAGCGGAAAAAGCCCGCCACGCCGCCCTCTTTGTGCAGGCCGGCGACCGCGTCCTTGAGCAGCTCCTCGGCCCGCGCCAGCGGCAGCTGCTCGACCTTCTGCGCCACCACCCCGCCGCGCGTCCCCGCCGCCTCGTGCGCCGCCGCCCCGTGGACGCCGAGCATGCGGGCGAACAGCGCCCCCAGCGTCCGCCGCCCGAGCTGCAGCCGCGCCACCCCGTGCCGCAGCGCCAGAAGGAGCGCCCGCTTGACCGCCAGCACGCCCCCGAGCACCGCCCCCAGGCCCAGCACCAGCACCACCGCCAGCGCCGCCTTCCCCGGCGAGCCCGACGCGGCAGCGGTCCGGTAGGCGAGCACCGCCAGGACCACGGTGAAGGTGAACATCCCCACGGTCGTGCGCAGAAAGGCCGCGAGCAGGGGGCCGAGCACCTCGGCCAGGGCGCCGACTACAGGTCCTAGATCCGGCATCAGACCTTTTTATCACCTTCGCTCAGACGGTACCAGCGCTGTCCGGCCGGGGGCTTTTGTTATTCGCGGACGGCTACTTTTAGTTTCTTTACGTGCGCGGCCGGGCGGTGTAAGCCGGGCCGGTGATTGCACAACTAAAGGGCCTGCTGGCGGAAAAGGGGCTGGACGCCGTCGTCGTCGACGTGGGCGGCGTCGGCTTCGCGGTGTCGATCTCGCTCAACACGCTGGCCGTGCTGCCGCAGGTCGGGCAGCCGGTCGGCCTCTACACCTACCTGCAGGTGCGCGAAGACGCGCTGCAGCTTTACGGCTTCGCCACCCCCGAGGAGCGGCGCGCCTTCGAGCTGTGCATCGCGGTGTCGGGCATCGGGCCGAAGATCGCCCTGGCGGTCCTCTCCGGGCTCGACGCGCGCGGGCTGGCCAAGGTCGTCACCGACGGCGATGTCCACCGGCTCAAGCGCGTGCCCGGCATCGGCCCGAAGACCGCCGAGCGCCTGGTCCTGGAGCTGCGCGACAAGGTCGGCCGCATCGGGGTCGGCCCCGAGGCCGGGGCGGCGCGCGGTGAGGCGCGGGCCCCAAGCCGGGCCGGCGCCGGTGGCGGGCTGGCCTGGAGCACGCTCAACCGCGAGCCCAATGACGGC
>DAOMZC010001435.1:0-1745 GCA_035437965.1 Pseudomonadota bacterium | reverse complement strand
AGAGGCCGCAGGCCGCGGCACGGATCCAGCTGGCGCGTCCGGCGCCGCCGGCTTGTCGCCCACCGCCGTCCCAGCGGGCTTGTCACCCCCTGCAGCCGTCCCAGCGGGCTTGTCACCCACTGCAGTCGCCGCCGGCTTGCCTCCCGCCGCCGTCGCACCAGGCTTGTCGCCCCCTGCAGTCGCCGCCGGCTTGTCACCTCCGGCAGTCGCCGCCGGCTTGTCGCCCCCGGTCCCAGCGGGCTTGTCGCCTGCCGGCGCCGGAGCGACTACCGAGCCTGGCGTCTCACTGCCTGGGGCGGACGCAGCAGGCGGGCGGGCCTCGGTATCCGCCTGAGCCGGCGGCAAGATGGGCGGAGCCGGGCCGAGCGCCGGGTCCACCGGCTCTGACTTCGCGCCCGATTTGGCGGGCCGGGCGCCGGCGGCCCCCTTCTTGGGAGCGCCGCGAGCCTTGGCCGAGCCCTTGGCTGCCGGGGCGGCGCGGGCTGCCGGGATGAACGGCGGCGCCAGCAGGGCCAGCACCGCCGGGATGAGCAGCCAGGGCCAAGGCCAAGGCCAAGGCCAAGGAATGAGCGACCGCAAGATGAACGACGAGGAAGGGGGCTCACTCCCGCTGCGCGAGCCCCGCAGCTCCTGTCGGGACCGTCGGCAACGGGAAGCCGCGCGGGCGGCAGGCGGATTGGGCCGAGGCGCCGAGGCCCCCGGCCTCAAGTCCGGCGTCAAATATGGATCCATGCGTTGGTCGTGAAGTTAGCCGAGCTAGGAGCGCGATGCGACTGTTTCCGCGGCCGGCCTTCGCTGCGACCTCAGGCAGGCGGACTTACAGGGAATTTTCGGGCGCGATCCGGGTGCCAGGTTACGCGCCGGCCGCCCGCCCGGTCCGGGTCCCTGCTGCGCCCCCATGCTTTCCGAGCAGCGCCGGGTCGCTGCGCCGGCTCAGCGACCCGGTAGGGGTGGCGGTCTTGACAGAGGGTCCACCCAAGTGGTAAGTGCTCGGGCCTCAAAGCTCTCCGGAGAATCTATGCTCTTGTCCGCATTGGCGCTGGTCTTGGCGGAGGCCACCGAGGAAAAAGCTCCACCGGTCATTGATATCGACGGCACGGTCCTCGTGCAGTTCGCGATCTTTGTCGTGATGTTTCTGATCTTGCGGGCCTTCCTCTTCAAACCTTATTTGAAGATGCGGCAGGACCGCGCTGACAACATTGAAGGCGCCGAGGTCAAGGCGCGGCAGGCCGAGCAACAGGCCACCGAGCTCGAGGCGCAATATAAAGAGCGCATGCAGAAGGCCCGCGCTCACGCCGACAGCGAGCGCGCCGCCCTGCAGAGCCAGGGCCGCGCGCGCGAGGCGGAGCTGCTCGGGCAGGCGCGCGAGCGGGCCCAGGCGCGCATCAACGTGACCCGCAGCCAGATCACGGCGCAGGTGACCGCCGCGCAGCGCGAGCTCAGCCTGCGCGCCGAGACGCTGGGGCATCAGATCGCCAGCAAGCTGCTCGGAAGGGAGATCTAGGCGATGAGCTCACGTCGATCTTTGGGTTCACCGCGCGTCGGCACGCTGGCCCGGCTCCTCGGGGCCGGGGCGCTGCTCGCACTGTCCGCGACCTGGGCTGCTGCTCAAGCTCCTGCTGCTCAGGCTCCCGCCAAGGCTCCTGGCACTCAGGCTCCCGCTGCCAAGGCTCCTGCCGCTCAGGCTCCCGCCAAGGCTCCTGCCGCTCAGGCTCCCGCCAAGGCTCCTGCCGCTCAGGCTCCCG
>DAOMZC010001434.1:0-1746 GCA_035437965.1 Pseudomonadota bacterium | reverse complement strand
CACTCGGCGATGATGGATCCGATCCTGGATGCCTTCACCATGGGAGTGCGGCGGGTGCAGCTCAATCCCCCGCGCATCCGCTATATTTCAAACCTCACTGGCCGCTGGATTACGCCGCAGGAGGCCACCGACCCGGCGTATTACGCCCGTCAGCTGCGCGGCACCGTGCGCTTCTCGCCGGGGCTCGAGGTCCTTCTGAGCGAGCCGGATCGCGCGCTCTTGGAGATCGGTCCGAGCGCCACCCTGAGCATCCTGGCCAAGCAGCACCCCGATCCGACGACCAAGCGGCTCATCGTGTCCTCGCTGCGCGGCGCCGATGGGGCGCAGTCGGATCTGCACTGCATCCTGGGCACGCTCGGGCGGCTGTGGCTGGCCGGCTTCCCGGTGCGCTGGGAGGCGCTGTACGAGCACGAGCAGCGCCAGCGCATGGCGCTGCCCACCTATCCGTTCGAGCGCGAGCGCTTCTGGATCGATCCGCCGCGCAAGGTCGCCGAGCCGGTCCCGTCGGCCCGCCCCACCGCGACCGCGAAGCCCAAGAGCAGCGGCGTCGACTCCTATTTCTACAAGCCGAGCTGGCACGCCGCGCACACCCCGCCGGCCGCCACCAGCCGCGAGCAGCAGAACTGGCTGCTGCTGATCAATCACCACCCGCTGCCGGCGCGCATCGCCCGCCGGCTACGCCAGCAGGGTCAGTCGGTCACCACGGTGCGCATCGGCAAGAGCTTCGCCCACGAGCGCCTGGACGAGTACATCATCGACCCGAGTCTGCTCGCGGACTACGAGCGGCTGGTCGAGGAGCTGACCCAGCAGGGGCGCCGCCCGCGCCGGATCGTCCACTTGTGGAACTACGGCGACGACCTGCCGCGGCCGGCGAGCCTGCCGCCCGGCGTGCCCCCGGCCTGGCCCGAGCCGTCGCTGCAGACGCTGCCGGCGGCGCAGGAGCTGGCCTACTTCAGCCTCACCCAGCTGGCCCGCGCCCTGGGCCGCCACATCCACAGCGAGCCGCTGCGCCTGGAGGTGCTCACCAGCGGCGCCGTGCGCGTCCACTCCGAGGAGCCGCTCAGCCGTCCCGAGCGCGCCCTGGTCCTGGGCCCGTGCAAGGTCATCCCGACCGAGTACCGCAACATCACCTGCCAGCACATCGACGTCGAGCCGCCGGCGTCCGAGGGCGCCGATGAGGACGCCCTTGCCGAGCGGCTGATCGCCGAGTTCAACGCCGCCGAGCAGGAGCCGCAGCTGGCCTACCGCGGCCTGCAGCGCTTCGTGCTGCACTACCGGGCGCTGCGCCTACCCAAGCCGGCCGGCGAGCTGCCGCGGCTGCGACGCGGCGGCGCCTACCTCATCACCGGCGGCCTCGGGGGCATCGGCCTGGAGCTGGCCGAATACCTGGCCCGCAGCTATCAGGCCAAGCTGCTGCTCACAAGCCGCGAGGGCCTGCCGGCCGTCGAGAAGTCACGCCGCGGCACCAGCGGGTACTCCGAGCGCGGTCGCGCCGCGTCCGCCAAGGCCCGCTGCTCCGTCGCCAAGATGATGGTCGCTGGGAGCCGGCGGCGCTCCCCCCGGACTTCCCACCAGCCCGCCGCTAGACCGCCGGGTGGCTGTCGCCGGTCCCGAGCGGCTCGGCGGCCGGACGCGGCCGGACTCCGGTCTGCGGCCGCGGGGCGCGGGCCAGCGGCCACAGCTCGCTTGGGCGCAGCCGATCCAGGGAAGAAGCGCGGTGCACGCAGCCGATGGTGCAGTACGGAG
>DAOMZC010001433.1:0-1749 GCA_035437965.1 Pseudomonadota bacterium | reverse complement strand
CGGGCCTGCTTGCGTCGAGCAGTCGAGCGAGCCGAGCCAGCCGAGCGCCGAGGACGTCAAGGCCGCGCACGAGCACGTTCTCACCGTCGCCCCGACGCCGCGCTTCCCCAGCAACGCCGTCCTCGACAACGGCGACAAGGGCCGCATCGTCTACCTGGGCGCCGACGTGGACGCGACGACCGTGGTGCCGGGCCAGTCGTTCAACGTGACCCACTATTTCCGCGTCGAGAAGCCGGTGGCCGAGGGCTGGCGCCTGTTCGTCCACCTCGACGGCACCGCAGCCAAGCACGCCCACTTAAACGCCGACCACGTGCCGATCGGCGGCAAGTACCCGGTGCCTCTATGGAAGACCGGCGAGATCATCGCCGACATCCACAAGGTCCTGGTCCCGCCGAGCTGGCCCGCCGACAAGGTCACGATCTACGTCGGCTTCTGGAAGGGCCAGACCCGCTTCGCGGTCAAGAGCGGCCCCCAGGACGGCCAGAACCGCGTGCGCGCCTTCGAGCTGCCGGTCAAAAACGACGCCGCCGCTCCGCCGACCGCCCCCGCCAAGCGCCTGGTCGCTCGCAAGCTGCCGGCGGGCACCGCGATCAATATAGATGGCAAGCTCGATGAGCCGGCGTGGAAGTCGGCCGCGGTCAGCGACGCGTTCGTGAACTCGCTCGACGGCTCCCAGGCGGCGCAGGCCGCCTCGGCCAAGGTCCTGTGGGACGATCAGAACCTGTACGTGGCGTTCGACTTCGCCGACACCGACATCTGGGGCAGCCTCGAGAAGCACGACGACAAGATCTACACCCAGGAAGCGGCGGAGATGTTCATCGACCCCGATGGCGATGGACGCACGTACATCGAGCTGCAGGTGAGCCCGCGCAACGTCACCTTCGACTCGTGGCTGCCGGGGTACCGCCAGAACGACAATGCCTGGGACGCGCCGATGAAGACCGCGGTGCAGGTCATAGGGACGCTGAACAAGCGCGACGATACAGACACCGGCTGGACGGTCGAGATGATGATCCCGCTTGCCGCGGTCAAGGGGCGCCTGGAGACGGTCAAGGGCGTGCCGCCGCAGGTCGGGACCGAGTGGCGCATCAACTTTTTCCGCATGGACCTGCCGGCTGGCAAGCCGCAGGCCGGTTCGGCGTGGTCACCGCCGATGCGCGGCGACTTCCACGCGCTCGACAAGTTCGGCACCCTGGTGTTCGGCGATGAGCAGGGCTCGACCGCGACCACCGGCCCGCACACCCTGAACCCGGTCCTGCAGCAGGCGATGGTCGCCGAGCCAGCGGCACCGGGCGAGCCGGCCAAGACCGACAAGGCGCAAGGTACGCCGGCGCAGCCGAGCGGTGCGACCGCGACCGAGCCCGGCAAGGACAAGGCGCCGCCCGCAGCCGCCAAGCCCGGCAAGGACAAGCCGAAAAAAGGCGCTCCGGCCGCTCCCGCCAAGGGAGACCCCTTGAGCTCCAAGCCGTGACAGATTCCAAGTAGGAGCTGGGATGCGGGCCCCGCTGCGCCAGAGCGGGGGCCGCAGGTCTTGCAAGCGACCCGTGAGGGTCGGACAGCGGCTAGAAGCAGCTGCAGGCGCTGGTGCAGGCGGTGCGCAGGCAGTTGTTCAGCTTGTTGAGCTGGTTGATCGCGTTCTGGGTCGACGCCATCCCGCACATGTTGCGGCAGGTCTGGGTGGTGCAGGCGTTGACGCAGACGCGCAGGGCGGCGCAGCCGTTGGCCGCGGTGTCGGCGGTGCAGGCGCTG
>DAOMZC010001432.1:0-1750 GCA_035437965.1 Pseudomonadota bacterium | reverse complement strand
GCCGCCGCCTCTCCCAACGTCGCCAGCGATCTCTGGGACACGCCGAGCTGAAGCGGCACCGCTCTTACCTCAAGGCAGCGACTTCCAGTAAATCGTCGTCGGGCACGGCCGTCCGTCCGGCCACAGCGCGTAGTCGGGGATCTCGCCGCAGCGCTGCCAGCCCTGCCGGGCGTAAAGCCGCTCCGCCGCGCTGCCGGTGACCGTGTCGAGCACCAGCAGCGTCTTGCCGACCCGCCGCGCCTCCCGCTCGGCGGCCGCGAGCAGCGCCGCGCCCACGCCCCGGCGCCGCACGCAGCGATGCACCAGCATCTTGGCCAGGTCGGCGCGGTGCGGCTGATTCTCCGGCTGGTTCAGCACCAGCGTGACCGTGCCGACGAGCTTTCCCGCGGCGTCGCCGGCCGCCAGCACCAGCCGCTCCCCGCGCGCCACGCTCGCCGCCGCGCTCCGCCAGAACTGCTCGGCCTTGGCGCGGGTCATGGGAAGCATGAAGCTGACCGAGGCGCCGCCTTCCACGCAGTCGATCAGCACCTCGCTCAGCCCGCGCAGCTCCGACTCGCCGAGCGTCTCGAGACAGCGAACCTGAATCGGGTCGAGCGCTGCTGCTGCTGGCCGTCCGTCCATGGCGGCGTAGTCTCCGAGAAACGGACGGGCGCTGTCAACCGGCGGTCGCGGCGGCCTGGCCTGCCCTGCGGCTTACTCCTCGACGAGCGCCTTGAGCCGGCCGAGCGCCTCGTCCCACTGCTGCGAGATCTCGTCGAGGCAGCGGCGCGCCTCGGCGAGGCGGTGGGACTCGATCTGCCAGATGCGCTCGCGACCGCAGCGGGTGTCGCGCACGAGCCCGGCGGCGGCCAGCGCCTGCAGGTGCTTGGTGATCGCCTGGCGGGTGACGGCGGCGCCGGCGCCCAGGCGCGTGATCGACAGCGGCCCCTCGGCGCACAGCCGCGCGACGAGCTGCAGCCGGGTCTTCTCCCCGAGCGCCGCGAACACCGGCGCGGCGGCGACGAGCTGCGCCGCGCCGGCGCTACTCGGTAGAGACATGGCGCTCGAGGTTCGCGGCCTGCTCGGTCCAGCCGTGGTCGTTCATCCGGAAGGCCTCGGCGCGGCGCCCGGGCGGCAGCTTGTCGAAGCCTGACTCGACGATGGTGAGCAGGGTGCCGCCCGCGGCCTCGTGCAAGGTGAACTCGACGTGGGTCATCGGCTCGGCAGAGTAGTCCACTTGGGGGTCTACGGCATAGGGGTGCCAGCTGTAGGCGAAGCGCCGCTCGGGCTCCAGCCGCTCGATCACCAGCTCCATCGTCAGGTGGTCGTAGCCGGGGTAGGTGATCCGGCCGCGGACGGTGGCGCCCTCGGTGAAGGGGCCCGCGAGCTTGACGCGGAACCACTTGCCGAACTCCTCGGCGTCGGAGAGGGCGCGAAAGACGCGCGAGCGGGGGGCGCGCAGCAGGATCTTCTTTTCAATGCGATCGGTCTGGGTCATGGCTATGTGCAACCTCCTGGTTGCATATATAGGTCAGCCAAAGATCAAGTGCAACCAAATAGTTGCATATATTATCGCTCAGCTCAGCCCTGCGTCGCCAAGCCTCACCCGGGCGGGATCTCGACAAACTCGACGCGGCCGGGCCGCCCGGGCGGGCCTTCCGCGCCGCTGGGGCCGGACGAGCCCGAGCTGCCGCTGGAGCCCGCGCTGCACCCGGGATCATCGGTGACCGTGTGACCGTTGGAGTCGGTGTGCGTGCGCGGCGAGCGGCTT
>DAOMZC010001431.1:0-1750 GCA_035437965.1 Pseudomonadota bacterium | reverse complement strand
CAGGTAGTGGCCCTGGGCGAAATCCAGGGCGGCCAGGCGGTAGCTCCACAGCCAGCGCGCCCGCTGGGCGTGCTCGCGACGGGAGGCCGGCAGGGTGGACGACGGGAGGGCCGAGCTCTGCAGCTGCGCCTCGGCCGCCGCCAGCGCCGCCTCGGCGACCAGGCGCTGCTCGCCGAGCGAGCCGGCGCACTGCGCGAGCTGGAACAGGCTCTCGGTGTCGCGCGACCAGGCATCGGTGCGGTTGGGCTGCGCGGCGCTGTCCAGGAGGCGCTGGGTCAGGGCGCGCTCGGTCGCCGACAGGCCCTGACGCAGGCAGGTGCCGAGCAGGCGCTCGGCCAGGCTGGCCACGGTGCTGCAGCTCGGCACCTCGGCGGAGTCGGCGAACGACTCGGCGGGGAACAGCTCGCTGGCGTCCAGGTCGGGCAACGGGCTCGGGGTGCCGGCCGGCCGCACCAAACGCAGCGCGGGATCGGTGGTGACCGGGGCCAGCCGCGGCGAGCGCGCCGGCAGCGACTGGACAGTAAACACTGCGTCGCGCGGGAGTTCGTCGCGCTCGTTGCTCTGCGCCCGGGCGGAGCCGCCCAGGGCGAGACCCAGGAGCACGCTGCCAATCACTCCTTTTACTAGCGAGTTCAGACGGCCGAGCTGCGCGTGGTCCATAACACCCTCCAGCCAGAGGTCCCCCTGGCTGTGGCTATTATCGCAAGCAACATGCCAGCAGCGCCACAGCGCATCTCCGAGGCGGAAAGTCCAGAACTTTAAATTCGCGGGTTTGCCTTAGGTCAAAATCGGCCACAGCGTGGTTGACCATGGCCGGCAGCACGCGCAAAAAAAATGCCCGGCGACGGACACGGCGCGGGCGGCGGCGGGCGCGGCGCGGACCCCAGCCCCCAGCGCTGGGGCCGATTGTGGACGGAGCCGCCCTCCGGCATTCTCCTACATCATCGGCCACATCACCGGCTACATCACCGGTTACAGGGGGGCGGGGCGGGCGGCTATTCGCTGAGCTGACTGCGGACCTCGCCGAGGTTTACAAAGGCGCTGTCGACCATGATGACGAACGGCCGCTGGCTGAAGCGCAGGCCGCCCTTGCCGTCGTGTTCCAGGACCTCGAGCTTGCCCATGCCGTAGCCCATCGGGCCGCGCGAGTAGTAGTGGGCCTGCAGCTTGTACGGGTAGGTCCGCGACCCCGGCGGCAGCGGGATGGTGAAGCACTCGGGCCCGTAGCCGGTGGTGACGTCGGCGTAGAGCTCGCCGCCCGAGGGCAGGCTGCGCGAGCCGTAGAAGGCGTGGCCGCCGCGCCCATCGTAGATGTGGAAGTCGACGTCGTTGGCGTCGGTCTCCCAGGTCAGGACGAAGCGCAGCGAGGGCTCGCTGGCGATCCGGGCGCCTAGGCCCGCCAGGCGCTGCTCGACGCTGCTGCGCTGGCCGGGCTGCGCTCGCACGTAGGCGGCGGCGATGAGGCCGACGTCTTCGGCCAGGATGCGCTCGACGCCGGCGAAGCGCCCGGCGGGGTAGCTGCGGGTGGCGCCGCCGAGGATCGTCTCCAGGGCCTCGGCGGGGCGGCCGGCGCGCAGCTGGGCGTAGGCGAGCAGGCGGTGGCTGGCGGGGTGATCGGCGCGCTGCGCCCGCGCCTTGTCGAAGGTGTCGATGGCCAGGGGGAGGCCGTCGGTGTTGAGGCGCTCCAGGCGCCCGCCGGCCAACCGGCGCAGGTCGGCGCGACCGGGGAACAGATCGATGATCGAACCGT
>DAOMZC010001430.1:0-1750 GCA_035437965.1 Pseudomonadota bacterium | reverse complement strand
GTCAACGCTCAGCAGGTGATCGTGCTCGACGCGGGTCGTGAACGCGGTGCCGCGGACCTCGACCGCGCTGTCGCCGCACAGCACGCGGAAGCGCTCCCCCGGCTGCAGCGGCTCCACCTCGACGTTCAAAGTTCCATCGGACAGCCGCACCCACTCATCACTACCCGTGCGCTCATGGACGAAGTGGCTCGCCCCTTGCGACTGCACCACGGCGCGGAAGTGGGAAGCGGGCGCGGGCCTGGTCAGGCGGCGCGCCCCCATCAGCACGGCCAGCAGGGCCGCGGCAGCGCCGGCAAAGCCCAGCCAGCGCGCCCGCACCGATGGTCCCACCGACGGTCCCACCGGCAGCGCCTGGCTCGCCGCCGCCAGCAGTCGCTTGCGGAGCTGCTCACGGCGCAGCGGGTCGGGAGTCACGTAGGGCAGCTCCAGCGCCGCCGCCCGCGTCTGCTCCAGGCGCTTCCACTCTGCCGTGCAGGTGGGACAGGTCAGCAGGTGGGCCTGCAGATCCCGGGAAGCGCCGCTAGAGAAGGCCCGCGAGAGCGAAATGGAAGACGGGCAGGTCATACGGTGCCTCGCTCAAAGCCCTGGCGGATTAGCTTACGGGCATCATGAAGGCGACGCCACAGCGTGCCCTCACGGATGCTGAGCAGCCGCGCAGCCTCGGGGCCGGAGACTCCTTCCAGCTCGCACATCACAAAGGCGGCGCGTAGGTGCTCGGGCAGCTGGAGGATTGACTGCTGCAAGCGCTGCAGGAACTCACTGTGGGCCGTCTGGCTCTCTGGGGTGCCCTGGGCGCAGGTCGGGGGCAGCTCAGTGCTGCGCAGCAGGGCCCGCCGCCGCGTCTCGCTGCGCAGGTAGTGGCGGGCGACATTGATGGCGATGCCCACGATCCAGCTGTTCACCGATGACTCCTTGCGGAAGCGGGACGCAGCGCGGCGGACCTCCAGAAACGTCGCCTGCACTAGATCGTCAAGGTCGGGGTTACGGGGTCCCAGGTAGCGCGACAGGAACCTGTACACAGTCTGATGAAAGCGATCAAAGAGCTCGCCGAGGGCGGCGCTGTCGCCGGTGCCGCAGGCGACTACCAGCGCCTCCGCAGACAGCCCGCTGCCGCTCGGCGCCTCGGTGGCAACGGTCCCTTTGGCCGCGGCCCCGGCGGGCGGGAAGCGCAGCAGCTTGCCGTTCATGGCGTACTCCAGGACAGCCCGACGCCGCCGCGCAGCATCAACCACGGCGCCACCGGCAGGCCCGTGCCGGTGGGCAGCTGGGCGGTCGGCCCGTCCAAGAACGCCGAGTCCAGGGCCAGGCTGCCGGTCAGCATCCAGCCCGCCCGCAGCTGGAGCAGACCCAGCAGCCGCAGCTCGGCACGCATGCCACCGTCGCTGCCAACCACCGCCGAGTCGTCTTCATCTTCGACCTCGGACTCGGTCGTGACCACCGGCGTTGCGCGATGGCGGAGCCAGCCCGCCCCCAGCCCCAGCCCCGGCGCCACCACCCAGCGACCGCGGCGCAGCGGCCAGCTGACGCTGGCCAGGACATCCACCGCCAGCCGCTCATCCAGATAGGTACCGACGCCGGTCGCGGGAAAGTTCGCCGCGCCGCGGACGAGCGCGCCCAGGCAGATCGGACCGACCGGGGCGCAGCCGAAGATGCTGCCGCCGAGCCAGCTCGCCGCATCCTTGTCGATGCCGGCCTCAAACAGCAGGCTGACGGTAAAGCGCTTGCCGGGGCGCGGCGGCGGCAGTGGCGG
>DAOMZC010001429.1:0-1751 GCA_035437965.1 Pseudomonadota bacterium | reverse complement strand
GATGGCGCCGCCCGTGATGAGCGGAGCGATGGCCGCAGCGCCGATGGGCAGCTCGGGTCCGGTCTCGGCGGCGCCCGAGCAGCGGACGATGCTGGCGCAGATGGCGCCGGTGATCCCGCCGCCGAGCCCGGGTCCGCGACCGGGGGGAGCGGGGCGCACCCAGGCCCTGGACTCCTCCGGCGGCATGCATAGCACCGTCTATGTGCCCGGACCGCCGGCGGGGCTGACCATGTCGCCGCAGGCGATGGCAATCCGGCAGCACGTGCTGGCGCCCAAGCCGGTGGCCGCCAAGGGGACAAAGCCGATCTTCTGGGTCGGCTGGGCGCTGCTCGGGGTCTGTCTGGGGATGCTCCTGCACATCATCTGGAACTAGGTGCGGCATGCGGTTCCAGCTCGGCGGCGACGGCCCTCTTAGCGAAGCGGACAAGCGGGAGATCGCGCAGCGGCAGGAGCGCATCCGCAAGGACGCCGACCCGCTGCTGCTGCGCCACCTGCGCCGCTGGGAAGAGCACCGCATGCTGCCCGAGCGCCTGTCGACCGAGCCGCCGCGGCCGCTGCCGATGGCGATCCGGCCGCAGCCGACGCACTTTGACCGGCTGGCCGACTGGTACTGCGGCTACCTGGGGGTGCGCCAGGAGCACGAGACCTCCTACGAGACCCAGCAGGACTTAAAGCGCGCGGTGCCGCAGGCCATCCTGCGCGACATCTACAGGCCGGTGAAGCAGCACACGATCGAGTGGGAGCACTCAGGGGTCGACATCGATCCCGGCGGCCGGCGGGCGCTGGCCGAGGCCAAGGCGGCGCAGAAGCGCGAGCCGCTGCCGGCCCCGGTCTCGGCCCTGGCGGTGTTCGCCGCCGAGCAGCGGCGCCAGCGGCGGCTGCGCGCCACGCCCTGGCAGGCCCAGCGCCCCGACAGCGCCCCCCGCCGCTACTCCGACCAGGATCACATCCGCTATAACGAAGTCGAGCTTGACCCAAACAGCGACGACGACGACAGCTAGCCGCGGGCGCTTGCCGGGCGCTGCCGGCCTGGCTCGTCCAGGTGGTGGGAATGGGTAGCTCCGAGCACGCAAAGTGCGGTACCATCACAACATGCCAAGCTCTCGTTTCGCTTCCCGATCGCTGCTCGCGCCCCGGGTGCAGACCCGCGTATTTGCTGCTGCTTTGGGCGCGGTCACGCTGCTGACGCTGGGCGGCTGTCCGCCCAAGCCGCCGGCGCCCAAGCTCCCGCCGCGGGAGGTGCCGCGCCTGGGCAACGTCGCCGGCACCGAGGGCGATCGCGCCGATGTCATCGTCGACGCGGTGCAGCAGGGAGCGAACCTGGCGCGCATCCAGTACGACTGCTCGCAGCCGCCGAGCGTCGGCGGGGAGGGGCGCGGCGTCCTGTCGACCGAGATCAACAAGTGCGTCTTCGACTTCGCCACCAAGACGCTGACCATCAGCAACGAGAGCCAGGCCGACTGCCCGACCTTCCTCCTGACCCTCAACAACTACCACGGCCAGGCGACCTACAACACCTCGTTCCTCGGTAAGCTCAGCCTCGGCACGGCGAAGATGCGCCAGGCCGCCTGCAAGTGGGACGGCTCGCTGTGCCTGGACTGGGACGGCCCCTCCGGCCCCCACCCCGAGGCCAGCTGCACCATCGAGATCAGCTACGACCCCGGCGTCCAGTACGGCACCCTGTCGAGCGGCACGGTCAGCGGCACCTTCGTCTGCACCGACTTCTTCAGCCCGTGGAAGGGCTGCGCCGG
>DAOMZC010001428.1:0-1753 GCA_035437965.1 Pseudomonadota bacterium | reverse complement strand
GTTTGCAAGGCCCGTCAGCGACGAGAGTAAACGACCGGGACATCAAGCCGGGCAATGTAATGATCGAGAGAGAAAACTGAAGAACCGTTCCGCGACGGGGCGAAGTGCTTGCAAATCACGGGCTTTGGTGCGGAACGATTGGTGGGCTTAGGCTCTAATTCCAATACGCTGCGGCTTTGGCCATTCGCTGTTTAGCACCTCTTGCGGCTCATCCGTGTCTACAGGCCCGGCACCACGCGGCGACCTGCTAGCAAAGCAGCTATAAACCTCCCCATGCAAGAGTTGCAAACGCGCATAGAGGAGCTCAAGGAGCTCATCCGCTATCACGACGAGCGCTACTACGTCGAGGACCAGCCGGAGATCGCAGACGCCGAGTATGATGCGCTGGTGCGCGAGCTGCGCGAGCTCGAATCAGCCTCTGCGTCGCGACCCGGCACTAAGAGTCCGAGCGCGCGGCCCGGCGGACGTCCGGCGGCGGGCTTTCCCCCTTTGCACCACATCGCACCGATGCTATCGCTGGAGGACGTATTCTCATCCGAAGAGCTGAACGCTTGGCTGGCGCGCGTGGAGAGCACTGTGGGCCAGGTAGAGCTTGTGTGTGAGCTTAAGCTCGACGGGGTTGCGGTCTCGCTCACCTATGAGCACGGCCTCCTCGTCCGCGGTGGGACGCGCGGCGATAGCCTCGTCGGCGAAGAGGTCACGGCCAACCTGCGCGGCGTCCGCGGCGTGCGCGAACGCCTGGAGCTTGGGCAGCCGCCGGCACTTCTCGAAGTGCGGGGTGAGGTGGTTTTGCCGCTCGCCGAGTTTGCTCGCTACAATCGCCAAGCTACGGGCCCCCGCACCTTCGCCAACCCCCGCAACGCCGCCGCTGGGAGCCTGCGGCAGAAAGACCCCGCTGTCACCGCGGCGCGTGGCTTGGAGCTGATCTGCTGGGGAATCGGCGCGGCCGAGCCGCGGCCGGTTAGCAGCCACCGCGAGGAGCTCGCCTATCTGCGCGCCGCGGGTCTGCCCGCCGAGCCGCAAGAGCGCCGCTGCCGGACGGTGGCCGAAGTGCACGCCTACCTCGATGAGTGGCTGGTCAAGCGGCCGACGCTCGCCTACGCCATCGATGGCGTGGTGGTGAAGGTCGACTCGCTGCAGCAACGCCTGGAACTCGGCACCACGGCGAAGGCTCCCCGCTGGGCCGTCGCCTACAAGTTCCCGGCGGAGGAGCGGACGACGTTGCTGCGGCAGATCATCGTCAATACTGGACGCAGCGGCAAAGTGACGCCGTTCGCAGTCCTTGCGCCGGTATTCGTCGGCGGCGCCACCATCTCCCTGGCCTCGCTGGCCAACGCAGATGAGGTGCACCGCAAGGACGTCCGTGAAGGCGACACCGTGCTCGTGCGCCGCGCCGGAGACGTGCGCCCTGAAGTGGTCGCGCCGGTGCTGGCCAGGCGGCCGGCGGGCGCGCAGCCTTTTGTCTTCCCTTCGGTTTGTCCGTCTTGCGGCGCAGCGCTCGTGCGCAAGCCGGATGAAGCCGACTGGCGCTGTCCCAATCGCACGGGCTACCCCTCCCAAAACGCCCAGTGGCTGGAGCACTTCGCCGAGGTCATGGAGATAGACGGCCTGGGCGAGCGTACGGCGTGGGCACTCCTGGAAGCCGAGCTGGTGTCCGACCCGGGTGGTCTGTTCCTGCTCACACCCGACAAGCTGCGCGCACTGCCCGGCTTCGGCGCTCGCGCTGCCGCGAAGCTGGTCCACGCGATCGCCG
>DAOMZC010001427.1:0-1758 GCA_035437965.1 Pseudomonadota bacterium | reverse complement strand
CAGGCGCTGCGTCAGCTCGCCGCCATGATCGCGCACGAAATCCGCAACCCGCTGGGGACCATCCGCGCCGGCGTCGAGCTCCTGCGCGAGGGCCCGCCGAGTCCCGAGCTGGTCGCCGACATCCTCTCGGAGATCGAGCGCCTGGGCGGGCTGACCAGCGAGTTTCTGACCCTGGCCAAAGACGCCGCCCTGCGCCTCGCCGAGACCGACGTGGCGGCGCTGTGCCAGGAGGTCTGCGAGCGCCTGCGCCGCCAGGCCGGCAGCGCCGCGCTGGACGTCAAGTGCACCGGCGCCGAGTCGGCGGTCATCGTCGCCGACGCGGATCGCGTCCGCCAGGTCCTGCTGAACCTGGCCCTCAACGCGGTCGAGGCGATGCCGGAAGGCGGCGAGCTGGAGCTACGCGTCGAGCCGAGCCGCCGCGGCGTCGCGATCTTCATCCGGGACAGCGGGCCGGGCATCACCGCCCAGACGAGCCGCCGCCTGTTCGAGCCCTTCCAGACCACCAAGGCGGCGGGCTCGGGGCTCGGGTTGGTCCTGTCGCGCCGCATCGCCGAGAAGCACGGCGGCTCGCTGGAGTGGCTGGCCCAGCCTCCCGGTGGGCCGCCCGCCGGGCTCGCCGGCCGCGGCGCCTGTTTCAAGCTGTACCTGCCGGCCACCCCGCCGCCCGCGGCGCAAGTCGATGCCGACAGGGAAGGAGACAAAAGTGAAGCGGATCCTGCTCTGCGATGACGAAGTGAAGCTAAGCCGGGTGCTGCAGACCGCGCTCACCAGCGCCGGCTACGCCGTCGAGTGTGTGACCACCGGCCGCGCCGCGCTGGCACGCTGTGCCGAGCAGCCCTTCGACATCGTCCTTACCGATCTGCGCCTGCCCGACCTCGACGGTCTGGCGGTGACCCAGACCCTGCGCGCCGACCCCGCCGGCCCCGAGGTCATCGTCATGACCGCCTACGCCACCGCCGAGACCGCGGTGCAGGCGATGCGCCTCGGCGCCCACGACTACCTGATCAAGCCCTTCTCGATCGATGAGCTGCGCATCCGGGTAGCGCGGCTGTGCGCACGGCGCGCCCTGCAGGAAGAAAACGGACAGCTGCAAGAGCGGCTCTCGACTCTGCAGCGAACAGAGAATCTGGTCGGCAGCTCGGCCCGCATGCGCGAGGTCTTCGAGCTGCTCAGCCAGGTCGCCAGTACCGACGCGACGGTGATCTTCCTCGGCGAGAGCGGCACCGGCAAGACGGTCCTGGCGCGCTCGCTGCACCAGCAGTCGCGGCGGCGGCGCGGCCCGTTCTGCGAGCTCCACTGCGCGGCGCTGCCCGAGAGCCTGCTGGAGAGTGAGCTGTTCGGCCACGAGCGCGGCGCCTTCACCGGCGCCTCGGCCGAACACATCGGCCACGTCCAGCAGGCGCACCGCGGCTCGCTGTTCCTGGACGAAATAGGCGAGCTGCCGGCGACGATTCAGGTAAAGCTCCTGCGCTTTTTGCAGGATCGGCAGTTCTGCCGGGTGGGCAGCACGCTGGTGCGCAGCGTCGATGTGCGCTTCATCGCCGCCTCGAACCGGGACCTCTTGCAGGCGGTGCGCGAGCGCGTCCTGCGCGAGGACTTCTTCTATCGGATAAACGTCTTTCCGATCATCGTTCCGTCGTTGCGCGAGCGCAGCGAAGACATTCCCGCGCTCTGTAGCTCGTTCCTGCAGCGCCGCCACCCCGGTGCCCGCGTCGCCCCCGAAGCGCTGGAGCTCCTGCAGAACTACCCCTGGCCGGG
>DAOMZC010001426.1:0-1758 GCA_035437965.1 Pseudomonadota bacterium | reverse complement strand
TTTATTGTGCAGTTGCCGTTACCAAAACACATTAATGAAGAAAAAATTATGTTGGTCGCCGTCTTGTCGATGAGGCCCCACTGCACCGCGCGCTTGCCACGCATGCCCTCGGCGAGGGTGGCGAACACGTCGGCGCGATCGCGGCGCACCTTGCGCTTGTCGGTCAGCCGGGTGAGGCCCCCGGTGCCCGGCAGCACCCCGAGGAGCGGCACCTCGGGCAGGGCGACGGTGCTGGAGCCGTCGTCGATGAGGATGATCTCGTCGCAGGCCATGGCGAGCTCGTAGCCGCCGCCGGCGCAGCTGCCGCTTACCGCCGCCAGGTAGCGCTGGCCGCTGTGCCGGGCGGCGTCCTCGATCGACAGGCGGGTCTCGTTGGTGAACTTGCAGAAGTTGACTTTGAAGCCGTGGCTCGACTGCGCCAGCATGTGGATGTTGGCGCCGGCGCAGAACACGCGGTCGCGGGCGCTGCCGACCACCACCACGCGGACCTCGGGGTGCTCGAAGCGCAGGCGCTGGATCGCGTCGCACAGCTCGATGTCGACCCCCAGATCGTAGGAGTTTAGCTTGAGCTGGTAGCCGGGTACGAGCGGCTCGTCCTCGCGCACCGCCATGTTGAGCCGGGCGATCGCTCCCTCACAGGACAGGGTCCAGTGGTGGTAGCGGGCCGGCGCGGTCTCAAAAGACGAGGGAACTGGGGCGGACGCAGGGGAGGCAGCGGATTCCATACTGTGCGATGTACCGCAGATCCGCGGTCGCAGGCAATGCCGACGACCGGCCGGCTCCTGACTTTGCCGCTGGCGGGCCGGCGCCGCCTGCGCTTTGGCTTTGCGCGCGCCGCCTGATGCGGCTTATTCTCCGCCCGATCGCCCGCGCCAAGGACGCCGTCCGACGAAAACTTCCCGATGGGGAGCCTTCCCGGCGGCGCGGCCAGCGGATGACCGGGTGATCGCCAAGCAGACACGCAGACACGCAGACAAACGGAGATGACAGTGGCTACCCTGCTCGAAAAGATCGGTGCGCCGGAAAAGCGCAAGGCGGTGATCAGTGACTGTGTCCTGCTCATCGACGATGAGGTGAAGAAAAAAGGCGGCTTCTCGGGCGCGGCGGTCAAGCTCGCCTTCGCCGCGGTCAAGGCGGTAAAGCCGGGCTTCATCGCCGAGGCCGTCGACCACCTGCTCGACGACTTCGCCACCCGGATGGAGCCTTTCTATGCCGGGCACGTCGAGGCCCAGGGCCGCGGCGATGCCCGCTCGCTGCCGAGCCACTTCGGCGAGCAGGCGGGCCCGATCGCCGAAGCGCTGCTCGGCATCACCGACGAGCGGGCCAAGCGGGCCCAGAACGCCATGGTCAAAAAGAGCTACGAGAAGCTGCGCCCGAGCGCCAAAAAGCACGTCGAGGAAGCCGTACCCGGGATCGCCAGCCTGGTTGAAAAACACACGGCGTAGCCGCCCGCTGCGCCAAATCCTCGCCAAATTCTCATAAGGCCCGACCCGGTCTGCGCCCGGCCTCGCGAGCGCAGAAAATAGTGAGCGCCCGCCGCGGCGCTATTGCCTATTAAATGCGCAGCGGATGCGGTAAGATACAAACGTGTGTATAGCTGTTGGGTCAGGGAGTCGCCCAGGTCGATCGCCGGTGGCTCCCAGCGGTAGCGGCGATAGCGATCTAATGGCCGCCGAGGTCGGGAGCCGCGGCCGAGCGGCCAGCCGCCATCGCCACGCCGCGCGGCTCGCCTTCGCGCTGGCGCTGCTCGGGGCGCTG
>DAOMZC010001425.1:0-1760 GCA_035437965.1 Pseudomonadota bacterium | reverse complement strand
GTGCGCGACATCCTGAACGAGCTCCACTCCGAGGAGTTCTACATCTCGGACAAGCGCTTCCAGAAGGCCGCCAAGGCGCAGGAGAAGCTGAACGCCGAGCTTGGCACCGAGGGCATCATCATCGAGCAGGTCCTGCTCGGCGAGCACCGCTTCAACCCCGAGTACGAGAAGGTCATCCACGACCGCAAGATCGCCGAGCAGAACGCCGAGCGCTTGAAGAGCGAGGCCCAGGCCGCCGAGGCCGAGCAGACGCGCAACCTGGAGAAGGCGCGCGGCGACGTCCAGGTCCAGATCGCCGACGTCAAGGGCCAGCAGGAGCGCATCCGCATCAACGCCGACAAGAGCTTCTACGAGAGCGAGCGCAACGCCAAGGCGCTGCTCGCCGAGGCCACCGCGCGCGCCAAGGGCATCGAGAAGCAGAACCGGGCGATGGCCGGGGTCGGCGGACGCACCGCGGTCAAGCTGCGCATCGCCGACGCGCTGGCGGGAAAGCCGATCCTGATCGTGCCCGCCGGCAACGGGGCCAGCCTGCAGAAGCTCGACATCAACCAGATCTTCCAGTCGATCCTCGCCCACGAGGGCGCCAAGTCCTCGCGCTCAGGCAGCAGCGCGCACGGCGATGACGACGAGTAGGAGCCAGCCCGAGATTGGCGCGCCCGCTCACGGCAAGCTGCGGCTGCCGCTGCCGCCGCGCCTGGCCGCCGCCTGGCTCAAGGTGCGGATCATCCTGCGCCTGTCGTGGGACGGGTTCTGGAACGATCGCTGCACCCTGGCGGCGTCCTCGCTGGCCTACCAGACGGCGCTCGCCCTGGTGCCGCTCATCGCGGTCGGGCTGGCGCTGCTCAAGGCGAGCGGCCAGCTCGACGCCGGCTCCAGCCTGCTGTCGCTGGCGGTCGAGCAGATCTTCCCCTCGTCGGCCGAGGTGCGCACCGAGGTGGTAAAGAGCCTGGCCGGCTTCTCCGACAAGATCGCCGCCGGGGCCCTGGGCAGCTTTGGTCTGGTGACCTCGATCGGCGTCGGCTTTTTCCTGTTCCTGTCGGTCGAGTCGATCTGGAACCGCATCTGGGAGTCGCACCGCGAGCGCACCTATATCGAGCGCTTCCTGCTCTTTTACACCGGCATCACCCTGTTGCCGTTCGTCGCCGCGGTGTCGCTGCTGCACACCGCCTCGATCTGGGGCCGCTCGACGCTGTTTCTGTCGCTGTTCTCGACCGCGATCGTGCTGAGCCTGGCCAACCGCCTGGTGCCGACGCTGCGCGTGGCGTGGAAGGCGGCGGTGATCGGCGGCGTGACCTCGGCGGTGCTGCTCGAAGTCGCCAAGTTCGGGATGCGGCTTTACCTGTCGCTGGTGACCGGCAGCTACAGGTCGATCTACGGCGCCCTGGGCGTCCTGCCGCTGTTCCTGCTGTCGATCTACCTGTCGTGGATCATCATCCTGTGGGGCGTCGAGGTCTGCCGGGCGCTGCAGCGGCTGCCGCTGCTGGCGCGGTCGCTCGATCGCGGCCACGCGGCGCTGGTGCCCGAAGATCCGAACCTGGTGGTCAGCGGGGCGCTGGCGGCGCGCCTTTTGTGCGACGTGGCGCGCAACTTCAAGAGCGGCAACCGCAGCCTGCCCGTCCTCGAGATCGAGGAGCGCCACGGCCTGCCCGAGAGCGTGGTGCGGCGCATCCTGTCGCGCCTGGAGGCCCACAACCTGGTCGTCCAGCACGAGGACGGCTACCTCCTGGCCCGCCCCCCCGACACGATCCAGCTGGACGAGG
>DAOMZC010001424.1:0-1762 GCA_035437965.1 Pseudomonadota bacterium | reverse complement strand
TCAAGCTGCGCAAGAAGCTGGAAGAAAACCAGCACCACCCCCGCCACATCCTGACGGTCTACGGCTTCGGCTACAAGCTGGTGCCCTAGCGCCGGCGCGCGGGGAGCTTTCCCGCAAAGGCCGCGCTCGGTTACAATCACCTCATGCAAGAGCAGCTTGAGGCGCTGCGCGGCCTCTCTGGGCCCCAGCTCGTCCGGCCAAGCGGCGTGATTTCCGCGCCTCTGCCTAGTCCGCTGAGCCTGGCGACGAGCGGCGAGGTCGGACTGCGGCTGCCGCGCAGCAGCGAGGAGCTGCAGCCCCTGGACGCCGATGACGACGACGCCGACACCGAGCAGGTCGGTCTGGAGTCGCTGCGCCCGCCTGCGCCGGCCGCCGGTACGCGCGTACCCGGCAAGGGCCTGGCCCACGCCACCGTGCGGGTCGCGCTGCCCGGCCTGGTGCCGACGCCGGCCGCCGACCGGCTCGCTGCCGCCCCGCCGGCAAGGGACCCCGCTCCGCTCACCAGCGGGCGGCCCGAACCCGAGCCGCCAGTCCCGCAGGAGCTCGCCGAGGAAATCACCGGCCAGGCTCTTAGCGAGCCGGAAGCGGACCCGGACGGCGCCGCGGCCGACCTGGAGCTCGAGCCCGTGACCGGCTCGGTGCCGGTTCCCGACTCGCGGCCCATAAGCGACCCAACTAACCGCCTGCCGCTGCCCGCCCAGAGCACCCTGATCCTCGGCAGCGCCGCGCAGATGCCGACGCTGAACCTCCCGGCCTTCTCGGCCGACGAGCTGAAAGAGGCGGTCGGCCGCGGCGGTCCCAAGAGCTCGCCCGCCGCCACCGGCAACGCCGCCACCGTGCTATCGGGTCGCTCGCACGCCGCCACCCTACCCGCCGGAGTCGCCGAGACCCTGCCGCTCGGCTCGTTCGCCCGCTACCTGCCGCGACCCGAGTCCCGACAACAGACAAATCTCGAGCGGCTGCAGGGCTTCCTGCGCACCCAGACCCCGCTCGGCTCGGTCGGCCGGGTCCTTTTGCTCTGCGCGCTGCTCGGCCTGCTGGTCGTGGTCCTGGTCGGGATCGCCTTCAAATAAGTTTCTCCCGTGGGTGAGCGCGCCGCGCGGGCCGTGGACTGTTGCCTGGGGGCGGGAAATTTTCTATACCCCCGCGCAAATGACAAGCCCAGCTGGTCACAAGCCCACTTCGGTTGCCCATTTGTCTCAGTCCCCGGACCAGGCGTCGCCGGAAACCGCCGAGCCGCGGTCGCCGGTCCTGGAGCTTGAGCTGTCGCTGTCGTTCGACGACGTGCTGCTCCTGCCGGGCCACTCCAGCGTGCTGCCCACGCAGTGCAAGGTCGGCACGCAGCTCGGCGGGCTGCAGCTGGCGATGCCCATCCTGTCGGCCGCCATGGACACGGTGACCGAGTCGCAGACCGCGATCGCCATGGCGCTCATGGGCGGCATGGGGGTGCTGCACAAGAACTGCTCCGCCGAAGAGCAGGCGCGCATGGTCCGGCGGGTCAAGAAGTTCCAGCACGCGGTGATCCACTCACCGCTGACCGTCAAGGCGACCCAGACCGTCGGCCAGGTCCAGCAGCTCATCGAAGAGTCGGGGGTCACCGGCTTCCCGGTGGTCGACGAGCACGGCGTCCTGGTCGGCATGTGCACCGGCCGCGACATCCGCTACACCACCGACCCCGCGACCAAGGTATCGGACATCATGAGCTGGCCGCCGCGCAGCCTGCCCATCGGCGCCACCCGCGGCCAGGCCGAGGAGTTCTTCC
>DAOMZC010001423.1:0-1762 GCA_035437965.1 Pseudomonadota bacterium | reverse complement strand
GCTCCTCTGGCCGCTCATCTACGCGGTGTGGATGTCGTTCACTCCAAGCGAGCTTCTGGAGCCGCCGCAGGCCGAGTGGTCCCTGCGCTGGTATCGCCTGTTCTTTTCCAGCCCGCAGTGGACCGCCGGCCTTATTAACAGTCTGGTCGTTGCGGCCATGACCGTGGCGGGCTCCCTGGTGGGCGGGGTCGGGGCCGCGCTGGCGCTGCTGCGCTACCACTTCCGCGGCCAGCGGCTGCTCTCCTTCGCCGTGCTGCTGCCGCTGTTCCTGCCGGCGGTGGTGCTGGGGATGGCGCTGCTGCCGTTCGTGCGACTCATCGGCCTGTGGGGGACGCGCGCCTCACTGGCCGCCGCGCACAGCCTGTGGAGCCTGCCCGTGGTCTACCTGGTGGTGCGGGCGGCGCTGGAGGACCTCGATCCAGACTTGGAGCGGGCAGCGCGCGGCCTGGGCGCCGGCCCCGTGCAGACCTTCCTGTCGATCACTTTGCCGGTCATCGCCCCGGCCCTTCTCACCGGCGCCATGATGGCCTTCGTCCTGTCGCTCAACGAGTTCATCATGGCCCTGTTCCTGAGCACCCCGGCCATCGAGACCCTGCCCAAGGTCATCTGGCCGAGCCTGCGCTACACCCTCACCCCGCTGGTCGCCGCTGCATCGGGGGTGACGCTGCTCCTGACGCTCCTCGGGCTCGGCGTGGCGACGCAGCTTTTGCGCCTTGATCGGCTGCTCGGTCGCCGCCGGTAGCCGCGGCGATCGCGCAGCTATTTTCGTAAGCAGGTGACACCTTGGCGGGCCACCGGTGTTGCATAGGCAGAGCAGCAATTCTGCCGATCGCAAACTTAGCTTCCTGAGGTGATGTATGGGTAATTCCCAATCTGTTTCGTTCTTCCGCCGTAACGCCCGGGCTCGCGTGTGCCACGCCCTGTTCGCAGCGGCCGCGATGGTGTCGGCGGCACCGCGGGCCGAGGCCGGCAACGCCATCGAGCTCGGCATAGGCTGGGAAAACCTGGGCGCGCTCCAAGGAACTCTGGAGTGGCAACCTTCAGTACAGGGCTCCCGCAAGGACGTTCCGGTGTTCCTCGGCTGGCGCAACGTCGGCGAGCGGCGGGTCTTCTGGGCGCCCTCGGCGCGCCTGAGTGTAACCAACTTCTGGTCGATCGGCGGCGGCGGCAACTTCCTCGGCGCGACCGTGGCTCCGGTGGGAATCGGGGTCTACTTCACCCGCCCGCCGCAGGCGTGGAGCCCGGAGGAGCGGCGCGGGCGCTGGTTCGTGACGGCGACGCTGAGCGCCAGCGTGCAGCTCGGCGGCAACATCACGCCCGCCGGCCCGCAGAACGACAGCGTCCCCGATCCGGAGGCCCATCGCGCCGAGCTGCGCACGCGCATCCAGCAGGGAACCGGCATCGATGTCCTGAAAGAGCCCCAGCACTACCCGCTCGGCGACTATGCCTTCACCTCGCTCGGCCTGCCGCTGCGCATCGACGCCTGGGGGATGGCGACGCCGCGCGTCGGGGTCGGGTTCTTCGTCGAAGCGCATCCGCTGATTCTTGAGTGGCAAGTGAGCAGCGGTGGGAGCGCGACGCCCGCCTACGGGTACAGCATGACCGCGGGTCTAACGACTCTGGTGTTCTGATTAACTCCCGCGAGTCTCTACCAAGAACCAGGCTCGGTATCACCAGTCTGTTCCAGCGTCACTGCTTCGCCCGCAGCCGCCGCTGGAAACCTTTTGCCAGTTCTATCGACGGAGCGAGCAGCCCATCGGGG
>DAOMZC010001422.1:0-1771 GCA_035437965.1 Pseudomonadota bacterium | reverse complement strand
GGTGGGCACCGGCGCGGCGGGGGCGCGGCGGCGAGCCTGGCACTGCGGCAGGTGAAAAAGCGCCAGCGCGGCGGCGAAGCGCTGCTCGGCATCGGCACGCTCGTCGCGGATCAGGGTCGAGACAGCTTCCAGTGCCGCCCGGTCTTCCGTGGCATCCTGGGGGAGGAGTGCTCCGCTCGGAGCCAGCCGCAGGCGCACAACCGCGGTCCAGCGCAGCTCGGTCAGGTCGACCGGGGCCGCGCGGGTCGCGGCGGTGAACAGCCCGCGCAGCCGGGCGCGGATCGCGGGGTCGGCAAGCGGCGGCTCGCTGAGCAGGGGGTCGGCGGACGACGCCGCCGGGTCGGTGGCGGGCAGGACGCTGGCGGCCAGCTGTGCCACCACCGCCAGCGCGCTCTGCTGCTGGGCGCGCGGCGCCGCCGGATCGAGCACCAGCCCGACCAGCACCGGCAGGGCCCCGCGATCCCCCATCCGCCCGCGCGACAGCGCCGCCGCTCGCTCACCCGCCGGCGCAGTCGCTGCGGCCCGGTCCGTCACCGCCGGCGCCTCCTCGAACCGGCGCGCCTCGGCGATGAAGCGATCCAGCGACAGCCGCAGCTCGGCGGCGCTCTCGGGCGCGCTCTCCAGGATGCTGCGCAGCTCCTGCGGGTCGCGCTGCAGGGCGAAGGCCTGGCAGCTATCGGTGGCAAAGTCGCAGATCAGCTTCTGGTCACCGCGCACGACCATCTTCTTGCGGCCAATCTCGCTGAACACCGGCCAGCGCGGCAGGGCGCCGGCGCGCGTAAGGAGCCACGGCGACAGGTCATGCCCGCGCATGCGCACCGACGGCTCGATGTCCAGAAGGCCGAGCACCGTGGGCGCCACATCGATGAGCCCCACCGGCTGGTCCAGCTGCTGCGCGAAAAGTCGCAGCGCCGGAGCGATGGCGGACTCCGTGCCCTCGCGCTCCACCGGCTCGAGGTTGGCCAGATCGACGATCAGCAGCGGCACATGGACCTGCTCTTCGTAGAGGCTCGTGCCGTGGTAGCGGCCGCCGTGCTCGCCGAACTCCTCGCCGTGGTCGGCGGCCAGGATGAGCAGCGCCGAGGGCCGGGTGCGGCGCAGGTAGTCGCACAGGCGGCGCAGCTCGTCGTCGATGAAGCGGACCTCGCCGTCGTAGCGCTCGCGATCGGGCCGGCTCGGGTCGGGGCCGCCGGGGTGGGAGTCGTAGGGCTCGTGCGGCTCCAGGTAGTGCACCCAGGCGAACACCCGCGGCGGCTGCTCGTCCTGCAGGAAGCGCATGAGCTGGGCGGTGCGCTGCGGCGCCGCCAGGTACTCGAACTTCACGTACTCGAAGCCGTAGGCCGACTCTTCAAGGCGGCGCAGGCGCTCGTGCTCGACATAGAAGACCGACGGCGGATAAAACGCCGCCGTCTTGTAGCGGAAGCGGCGCAGGATGAGCGGCAGCGTCTCGTGGCTGCCCGCGTCCTGGCCGAGCGTCATCAGCGCGTAGACCGGCTTGCCGGTGAGCAGCGTGGCGATCGCGAACGAGGTGTGCGGGACCTGGGTATAGGCGCGGCTGAAGACCGCCGCCCGCGGCAGCAGCGAGGCGACAAACGGCATGGTCGCCGCGCTGACCCGATCGAAGCGCAGGGCGTCGACGGTGATCAGGAACACGTCGCGACCGGCGAGGCGCGGGCCGGCGAAGGGCGGCGGCGTGAAGGCGTCGCGCTCGGCGGTGAGCTCCGGCTGCGGCGAGGTGTTGCGGGGCCGGCGACCGCGCAGCGCGCTATCG
>DAOMZC010001421.1:0-1774 GCA_035437965.1 Pseudomonadota bacterium | reverse complement strand
CCGCGGGGCCCGGCGGGGCGGCGGTGACCTGCAGCGCCCCGGGGCCGCGCCGGGCGCTGAAGTCCTTCTCGTAGCGCTCGGGGTACAGACGCACGAACAGCTCGCGCCCGCTGCCGGCGTCCGCCCCATAGAGCCGCCCGAGCGCCGCCGCCTGCTGCGCGGCCGGGTAGCTGTCCATGATGAGGTCGCGCATCTTGCGGTGGTTCTTGGCCACCGAGAAGAACGACACCTGGGTGCTCTGCAAGAGCGAGTCGAACACCGCGCTCGCGTCGCCCTCGTCGATCGCGTGCAGCAGCTGCTCGCACGCCGCCTCCGGGGTGTTCTTGCCAGGGCAGCCCGCGGCCGCGAACAAGAGCGCGCACACAAGGCCCCGCCGGCCGCCGGTCGCCAGCTCACTGAGAAAGCTCACGGGCGCTCGCCGGGCTCGTCCGGCGCCTGGGCATCCGGGTCGCCGCCGCGCGGCGGGCGCCGGGTGCGGTCCGCTTCCTGGCGCCGCTCGGTCTGCTGGATGAGGGTCAGGCGAAACGCGATGTAAAGGCCGATGACCACCCAGATGATCGGGTTCCCCGGCAGCTTGACGCCGCGCACGCCCGCCGCCCCGAGCGCCCCCAAGATCGCCGTCATCGCCGCCGCCGCCATCCCGATCGCGAAGGAGCCCGGCCGCCGCAGCGCCACCGCCGCCGCCCCGACCAGGAGCCCCACCGCCACCGCCAGATTGCTCGGGTGCAAAAGGAAGCTGAAGGGGTTCACCTGAACCACCGCGAAGCAGCCCATCATGCACATCATCACTACCAGGTAGCTCGTTTGAGATCGCACTCTATGGGCCTACCACTAGGGGGGGGCGCAAGCAATGGATTGTCGCGCCGGGTCGCTGCGGGCCATTTTTTCCGGCCAATCGACAAGGGGCCGATCGTAAGTGTTCCGGCGCCAAATCGGGCAAGCGGTCGCGGCAGCAGCGCAGGGGCAGGGCCACCGGCTGCCAAGTGGTCGTCGGCAAAGGTTTTTTGCTCTTGCCGGGTAAAACGGGGCTTTGGTATTGAAGGCACCTCGCTGACCCATGCAGACTCCCGATCGCCAAGCTGTCGCGGCAGTCTAGTAGCTGATCGCTTGTTCACCCTGGTCTGGTCAGGGTCATTGGCCGCTCGACCAGGGCTCACATACTCGGTTTCGCTCCTGAGCACTCCTGGGCTCTCACTGAGCAGGAGTGACAGGCATGGCGCATGTGCCGGGCTGATGGCTTCGGATGTTTTCACGGCTTCCCGGCTCGGGGTCCGTGGAACTTATCCACACGTGTGGATAAGTCTGTGGATAGAGGTATGTTGAGCGAACTTTTTTCCGCCGGTACGCCTGGCTCTCCGGAACCAACCTCCGCCTCTGCGGCGACCCCGCTGGCGATCGAGGTTGCCGAAGAGGGCGGCGCTGCGGAAGAGGTCTGGCAGGGGGCCCTGCGAGCGCTCGCCGGCAAGGTCTCGGCGCAGAACTTCGACCTGTGGTTCCGCCCGATCCGCTGCGTCGCGCTGACCGCCACCCAGCTGCACCTGTCGGCGCCGAACCGCTTCATCCGCGAGTGGTTCGAGACCAACTACCTGGCGATCGTCCTGTCCGAGATCCACAAGAGCACCGGCGAAGAGTTCAGCGTCCGCTGGGAGGTCCTGGACAGCCCGCTCGTGCTCAGCGAGCCGCGTGCCCCGGTCGCGCCCTCCCCTGCCATGTCCCCCGCGGAAGCGGCGCGGCGCCAGCGCAGCCTCCAGGCCGCGGCCGGCGCGGCGGGTCC
>DAOMZC010001420.1:0-1776 GCA_035437965.1 Pseudomonadota bacterium | reverse complement strand
GACCGCTCCGCTCATGGGGTCGGGACCGCGGGCGATGCCGCCGCCGCCACCGCCGCCGCGGCCGCCGGCCACCCCGGCCACGCCCTCGCCGATGCTCAACTCGACGCCGAGCCTGCTGACGGCCAGCCCGGCCTCCAACTGGTCGCCGCCGCTGTCGGCCTCGGCGGCGCAGCCGGGCGAGTCGGGCAGTGCCCTTTTGTACCTGGTGTTCAACGGGCAGCGCTACGTCGTCGACAAGGAGCAGTTCGTGATCGGCCGCGGCTCCAAGACCGCGGATCTGCCAATAAAAGACGGCAACATCTCGCGCCAGCACGCGGTGGTGCTGCGGCGCAACGGGGTGTACTACATAAAGGACCTCGGCTCGACCAACGGGATCGAGTACAAGGGCATGCGCATCGACAACAAGCGCATCGACGAAGGCGACACCTTCTACATCTGCGACTACGAGCTCAAGTTCACCTATCAGCCCTGACGAAAACCGGCCGGCCGTCGGACCACACCCCAGCGGGGTTGACGGCGCGCTGGTCGCCTGGCCGCAGCGAATGCGACGGGGGCTGGTTGCCCTCGCGGCTCGGGATGCGGCGGGTCTAGAACTTGACCTTCAGCTTGGTCGCGCCCTTGCCGCCCTTGACCTTCTGCTGCTTGTCCTGAAGCTCCTCGGTGGTCGGCTGCAGGAAGCTGAAGGTGTGGCGGCCGGGGGACAGCAGGAGCGCCTCGGTCGGGCAGGCAAGGCCGGTGTCGTTGCCGTCGACCAGGATGCGCAGCTCGTCCTTGGTCTTGCACTTGATCTTGACCACCTGCGAGCCGGCTACATCGTCTGGCAGCTTGGCCCGCTCAAGCTTGAGCGAGAGCTCCGACCCGGCCGTGACTTCGCGGCGCAGCAGCTTGTACTCCTGGGCGATGAGGAGCAGCTTGTGCGGGCCCGGTGGCAGCTGCAGCGTCAGCGGGGTGCGTCCGCGCAGCTGCTTGTCGACGTAGACGTCGGCCGTGGGCTCCGAGGTCAGGCGCAGCTCGCCGGGCGCGACCGTCGGCGGGCTGCTGGCGAGCTCGGCGCCGCGGGCATCGGCACGCCCGGCGCCGCCGTCAAGGCTCGCGGTAGCCGGGCCGCCCGGGCCCGACCGCGTCGCCAGGAGGGTCACCAGGCCGCCACCGAGGAGGCCGAGCAGCCCCAGCCCGAGCAGCAGCGAGCGCCGTCCGCCCGCCCGCCCATCGGCTGCCCGCCTGACCAGGCCCTCGGCCATCGCATCGCCGCCGGCCATGACGGCGTCGGGGGTGCCCCCGGCAAAGCCCGGCATTCCGACCTCGCCGCCGGGGGCGCCAAGCGGCAGGCCCGCGGCCGCGCTCTCCGGCGATGCCGCCAGAGCTGCCTGCGCGGGCAAGGCGCTCACCCCGCGCCCCTCGGCCTCGGCAAGCGCGCGCGCATCCGCGGCGGAGAGCTGGTTGGTCGGCTCGTCGTTGCTCACACCAGTCGCGGGCGGCGGGCCGGCCCGCATTGACGCGAGCCCGGGGTTGGTCGTCTCGACCGAGTGCTTGTCCACCGCCGGCTCGGCGCTGGCTGGGTCCACCAGGTGCCCGAAGGCGCCGGTGCCGGAGTTCCTGTCGGCAGCCAGGGCAAGCGCCTCGGGAGTCCAGCTGAGCCCCTGACCTGCGGCCGCGCCGCCGGCCGGCATCACCGCCTCGACCAGATCCTGGGTGGGCGTGCTGGCGCTGTCGCGCGGCGCGTTCCCCGAGCCCGGCTTGCCCACGCCTGGACCAAACTGCGCCTTGGGATTGATG
>DAOMZC010001419.1:0-1778 GCA_035437965.1 Pseudomonadota bacterium | reverse complement strand
GGTTCCTCAACGAAGCGCGCGCTTCGATCATTGCCCAGCATCCGGGGCTGGTGAAGGTCTTTGACTCCGGCCAGCTCGCGGACGGGACGCTCTACATCCTCATGGAGTTCCTGGAGGGCGAGACGGTCTCCGCCAGGCTGGGCGGTCGACCGCGCCAGCCGCTCGCCGAGGCGATCACGGTGCGCCTGGGACGCCAGATTGCCTCCGCGCTGGCGATCGCGCACTCCCGCGGAATCGCTCACCGCGACCGCATGCAGAAGTAGCGCCCTCTCGCTGAAGGCGGCGGCGATTTCCTGCCGCTCGTGAGGCTGCGGAAAAAGCAGCCGCGCCGCAGACGATCGCGCGCACGGTCGATGCCACAGGCCCCCAAGTCGCCCACAAGCCTCTCCACAGACCCGAATGCCGCAGCGCCGTCGAGACAGTTCCGCGCTATCCAGGCAAGCGGCGGCTGTGCGAAAATAACTCTCCTGGGAGAGTGGCGCGGCGTCTGAGCTGCGGCTCCTCACACGTGCGCCCAAGCCTCACTCCCTTCTTTTAGGAGGTTCCCTTGCCGATCACCAAGCGGTCCATGGTTTTGTCGTCTGCGACCTTCGCGCTGGCGCTGCTCGGCGGCCAGCCCGGGGGAACCCTCCCCGATCGGTCTCCGGGGGGCAGCAGCTTCATCCGCTCGAGCAGCGCCCAGCCGGGTCTGCACTGCGCCGACCGGCGCGGCCCGTTCGCTTGGAACTGCGCCGGCCCGATCCCGGGCATGGCCTGCATCCAGATCAGCGAGCCTGCCGATCCCCACACCTGGAGCGACAACTTCTTCTGCTCCCGCGATGACTTCGGAATTCGCTGGTCGTTCCAGGGTCCCATCCCCGGCATGCGCTGCACCCAGATCACCGAACCGGCCGAGCCGCCCCGGCACACCTGGCACGACAACTTCCTGTGCGTGCCGCCGCAGGCGCCGTTCCAGTTCAGCTGGAGCTACGCCGGTCCGATTCCCGGGCTCCGCTGCCTGCGCTTCAACGAGCCTGCCGATCCCCACACCTGGCAGGACAACTTCCTCTGCTGGTCGCAGAGCCATTTCGGGTATGAGCAGCCACCGCCGCCGCCGCCTCCGCCGCCGCCGCCGCCTCCGCCTCCGCCTCCGCCTCCGCCTCCTGTAGGCGGGTGTCTGGACCGACGCGGCCCGTTTGCCTGGAACTGCGCCGGCCCGATTCCGGGCATGGCTTGCATCCAGATCAATGAGCCGGCGGATCCTCACACCTGGCAGGACAACTTCCTCTGCTCGAACCGCGATCTGGGTATTCGCTGGTCGTTCCGCGGGCCCATCCCCGGCATGCGCTGCACTCAGATCACGGAAGGGGCTGAGCCACCTCAGCACACCTGGCACGACAACTTCCTGTGCCTGCCGCCCGAGTCACCGCTGGAGCTCGCGTGGAGCGCCAGAGGGCCGATTCCGGGCCTTCACTGCCTGCGCTTCCTCGAGCCGTCCGATCCGCACACGTGGAGCGATAACTTCCTCTGCTGGTCGCGCGCGTTCTAGGCGCCGGCGGGAGCGCTGGTTCCGCCGCGCTTCCTGCCGGCGGTCCGCGGGCCACGGTTGCCGCCCCAAAGACCCCCAGGGATCCATACACCGCGGTCTGTTCACTCCGTCGAAACGATGCCGCCTGGGTTTCCAGCGCTGGGGACTGCTGTCGGCGGGCGCTGGAAAGTGCGCAGGCGGGGCCGGTGACTGTCAGCGCGGCGCGGCGGCGCGACGGCGTAGCGGCGGTCGCTTGTCGCGGGCAAGCGCC
>DAOMZC010001418.1:0-1780 GCA_035437965.1 Pseudomonadota bacterium | reverse complement strand
GAGGATGCCCGCCGGCACCCCGGTCTGCCCCTGGGCAAGCGCCACCAGCGGAGCCATGAGGACCAGCCCGAGCGATAAGAGCCGCAGCGCGCCCGCGTGACCGCCGGCCATGCGCCCACCGGCCGCGGCGCCGGGTCCAGTCGGGCTCCCCCCTGCGACGGCGAGCCGACCACCGCCGCGAGCGCCCGTCGGCCTCGCCAGCCTCGGTCCAGGCCGCGCCGCTCTCATCGCCGTTCGCATCGGGATTCCCATCGGGTTCTCATGATGTTACCGGAGATTATGTCAGCTGAGATCCAGAAAAAATCTCCAAAACCCTGTGGCTGCGACGGTTCGGTTGGCATCCGGCTGGGGCTTGCCAGCTGTCTTCAGGGGCGCGACAGCGGGCTCCGGCGGAACCGCGGGCGCGACGGCCGCTCACGGCAAGAGGGAGCTCGGCGGGGAAGGCCACAAGGCGTGGAAGTGGTGCACCGGTCCGTGGCCCGCTGCCGTAGCGGGCGCGTCGTCTTCGGTGGACGCATCCGGCGCCCTTATCCCGAGCTCCTGCCAGAGGCTGTCGGCGGCGGCGATCGCGGCGCTGACGTAGCGCTTGGCAGAGCGCGCGGCGGCGGTGAGCTCCAGCCCGTGAGCCAGCCCGGCAGCCAGCGCGGCCGCGAACGTGCAGCCGGTGCCGTGCGTGTGGCGCGTCGGCAGGCGCGGCGCCGAGAGGGTGAGCAGCTCGCCCCCGGAGTTGCCCCCTGTATCGACCCCTGTATCAAGTAGATCGTCGCTGCACGCGCCGCCGGCGTGCCCGCCCTTGAGCACCACCGCCGCCGGACCGAGAGCGCGCAGCCGGGCACAGGCGCGGCGCGGCTCTGCCAGCACCGTCGCCTCATCGCAGCCGAGCAGCGCCGCCGCCTCGGGCAGGTTGGGCGTGAGCACGGTGGCGCGCGGCAGCAGCCGGCGCAGCGCCGCCGCCCCGTCTGCGGCCAACAGGGGGGCGCCGCCCTTGGCCACCATCACCGGATCGAGCACCACCGGGATCCGCGGGTAGCGCGCCAGCACCGCGGCCACCGCGTCGATGATCGCGGCGCCGTGCAGCATGCCGAGCTTTATCGCCGCGACCGCCAGGTCCGCAAGCACCACCTCAAGCTGCGCCTGCACAAAGTCCGCCGGCACCGGCAAGATCGCCGCCACCGTACGAGTGTTCTGCGCGGTAAGCGCCGTCAGCACCGAGGCCCCATAGACCCCGAGCGCCGAGAACGTCTTGAGGTCCGCCTGCACCCCCGCGCCGCCGCTGCTGTCCGACCCGGCGATGGTCAGGGCGACGGGAATTCGCGGCGCCCTCAAGGCCGGCCTCGCCACGCCGGGTACAAGCGCCCCCGGCCGGCGGCCAGCTGCTCGGCAAGCTTGGTCATGGTGCAGTCCTTTCTTCAGGTGCGCGGGTCCATTCCCGCCCAGGGCATGTGGGGGGCCGGAATCGGTCAGCTCGCGGGCGCGGCCACCGGGGTTACCTCGTAGCAGTAGCGCCAGAGGCGCGCCTCGGGAGGCAGCGCCCGGCGGGCCAGGACCTCGTGCACCCAGCGCGGCGGCACGAGCTCGGGCACCCACAGGATGAGCAGCGCGTGGCCGGCGCCCGGGACGTGGGCGAGCTCGCCGACCACCTCGATGAGCTCGTGATGGCGGCGGGGGCCCGACTCGCTGTCGAGCTGCGGCACAAGGACGGTCAGCTCGGCGTCGTGCTCATCGCCGACGGCGGAGAGGATCGCGACCTGGCCGGGCAGCGGGTTCTGCCACTGCAGGG
>DAOMZC010001417.1:0-1780 GCA_035437965.1 Pseudomonadota bacterium | reverse complement strand
GATGATCGCGACGAAGCGGCCCTGCACGACGCGCTGACGCCGCTGCAGAGCCACCGCGCGGCCGGTCGACTGCGCCTGGCGCTCGGCGGGCTGCGCCCCGAGCCGCTGGTCGCGGCCGACCTCATCGTCCTTTCGCCCGGTGTGCCCCCGACGCGGGCCCCGATCGCCGCGGCGCGCGCCGCCGGCGTCGCCATCACCGGCGAGATCGAGCTCGCCAGCCGCTTCATCGCCGCGCCCATCGTCGGCATCACCGGGACCAACGGCAAGTCGACGGTGACCAGCCTGTGCGGCGCGATCGCCCAGGCGTGCGGCCGTCCGAGCTTCTGCGGCGGCAACCTGGGCACCCCGCTGTGCACCGCGATCGGCACCCCCGCGGCAGCCGCCGACGGCATTGTCGTCGTCGAGCTGTCCTCGTATCAGCTGGAGACGGCCGAGACCCTCTCCTGCACCGCCGCCACGGTGCTCAACCTGACGCCCGATCACCTGGACCGCTACCCCTCGCTGGCCGCCTACGGGGACGCCAAGGGGCGGATCTTCGCCAACATGCAGCCGCTGGCGACGCGGGTGTGGAACGCCGACGATCCCGAGGTGCTGGCGCTGTGCGAGCGGCGGCTGGGGGTCGGGCAGCCGGGCTATGCCTTCTCGCTGCGCGGGCCGGTGCCGCCGCAGTACCTGATGGAGCGCTCGCTGCGCCTGGGCGGCTGGGTCGAGGGCGCCGAGCTGGTGCTCTCCGGCGTTGCCGGCGGGCTGCGCGCCCGGGTCGCCGGCGGCGAGGTCCCGATCGAGCGCTACCCGATCGCCGAGATGCAGCTGGTCGGCCAGCACAACCTCGCCAACGCGCTGGCGGCGCTGCTCCTCATGCGCGGCGCGGGCCTGTGCAGCTACGAGCAGGCGCGCGCCGCCCTGCGCCGCTTCGTCGCCCTGCCCCACCGCATGCAGCTCGTCGCCGAGGCCGCCGGCGTCCGCTTCTACGACGACAGCAAGGGCACCAACGTCGACGCCGTGGTGGCGGGCCTTGAGGGGTTTCCCCGGCCGCTCGCCCTCATCGCCGGCGGCCGTGACAAAGGCGGCAGCTACGCCCCGCTGCGCGCCGTGCTGCAGCGGAGCCAGACCCGCTGCGTGGTGGTGCTCGGCGAAGCGGCCCCCCTCATCCAGGCGGCGCTGCACGGCTGTGACTTCCCGGTGGTGCCCGCGCCGGCGATGGAGGCGGCGGTGCAGCAGGCGGCGGCGCGCTGCCAGCCCGGCGACGCGGTGGTGCTGTCCCCCGCTTGCTCATCGTTCGACATGTTCCGCGACTACGCCCACCGCGCCGCGGTGTTCACCAGCGCCGCTCTGGCACTTCCCGGGGCCCGGCCCGCGGGCGTCAACGAGCCGCCGCCGGAGCACGGGACCAGAGCCGAGCCATCGCCACCTGCCGGAGACGTCAACGAGCCGCCGCCCGAGCACGGGACCAGAGCCGAGTCATCGTCACCTGCCGGAGGCGTCAGCGAGCCGCCGCAGCAGCAGGAGCGGCCATGAAGGAACCCGGCCCCGCGCGCGCCGTCGGCAGAGGCAGGGGCAGAGCCAGCGCCGCCGCCGATGGCGAGCTGAGTCACGCCCGGCGCCCGGAGAGCGATGAGCCTGACGAGGACTCGGGGCTCATCGCTTCCCACGATCGCCTGCCCCCACCGCGCATCGCCGAGCGCCAGCGGCTGGCAGGCGCCGGCACGCTCGCGGCGCGGTCGGCTCCAGCGGCCCGCTCGGCGGCACTGGTATCGCCCCCTGCGGCCGCCGGCCCACC
>DAOMZC010001416.1:0-1780 GCA_035437965.1 Pseudomonadota bacterium | reverse complement strand
TGCAGCCGCTGCCACTACCTCCCAATCTTCGCCGGCACCGAGGGCCCGAGCTTCGACCAGACCGAGTTCCGGGTCACCGGCGTGCCCGAGCGCGGCGCCGCGCCCCGCCGCCTCACCACCGACCCGGGCCGCGCCGGCGCGCCCGGGGTCGACCCGCAGCCGAGCGTGCTGCACGCGTTCAAGGCCCCGACGCTGCGCAACATCGCCTGGACCGCTCCCTACATGCACAACGGAGCGTTCGCCACCCTGGAGGAGGTAGTTGCTTTTTATGACCAGGGCGCCGGACCGGGCCAGGGCTATGAGGTGCCCAACCTGGACTCGGTGCTGCGCCAGGGGCCGCTGCGGCTGTCCGAGCGCGAGAAGCAGGACCTGCTGGCGTTCCTGCGCGACGGGCTGACCGACCTCTCGACGGTGCCCGCGGTGCCGGCGGCGGTGCCGAGCGGCCTCGTGGTGGGCGGCGTGCCGCGAAAAAGATGAGCGGCCGGACTTCCCTTGTCAAGGCTCTGCGCGGCGCGCTGCTGGCGGCCCTGCTGCTTGGTGCGGGGCAGGCGCACGGACAGACCTTCTACACCACGCGCGCCGTGCTGGCGCTGTTCTTCCCGGGCAGCCAGCGCGTCACCTATCGCCGCTTCGAGCTGACTCCGGAGGTGCGCGGCCGGCTCGCCCAGAAGCTCGGCGCCGCGCCGGCCAAGGGCGAGTACACGTTCTACTACGCGCTCACCGGCGAGACTGTCGACGGCTACGCCCTCATCGACGAGGTGATGGGCCAGTACATGCCGATCACCTACGCGATCAAGTTCTCACCCAAAGGCGCGGTGCAGCAGGTCGAGATCATGGTCTACCGCGAGAACTACGGCAGCGAGGTCGGCGACGCCCGCTTCCGCAAGCAGTTCGTCGGCAAGACCGCGGCGGATCCGCTGCTGCTCGACAGCGACATCGTGGCGGTGTCGGGGGCGACTCTGTCCTGCCGCGCCCTCACCGCTGGACTGCGCCGCAGCCTGCTGCTGCTGCAGGAGCTCCTTTTGCACGATAAGGCCGGCAAGTGAGCGCGGGCCGGCCGCGGCCTGCTGCCAGGGCGCTGAGCTCCCCTGCTGCGCGACAAGGTCGGCAAGTGAGCGCGCGCGGCGCGGCTCCCGGCGGTCAGGCCAGAGTCACTTGTCGGCGGCGGTCCGCGGCCAGGTGGTTCCGTCGGGCAGCTGCCAGCTGCGGGCGCGGCCGAACAGCGCCGGCGACAGCGCCGGGTCGGTGAGCTTGAAGCGGCGGCCCTTCTGCAGCTCGGCGGCGTGCCGGGACAGGAACTCCTTCCACTTGGCGCGCAGGGCGAGCCGCTCGCTGCGCGACAGGTCGCTGCGGCCCGAGCTGCCGCCCGGCAGGCCCTCGATCACCGCCTGCAGGTTGTCGAGCGCCAGCTCGTAGAGGTCCTCATCGCCCAGGCGGTCGGCCCAGGTCGCGAGCAGCTCGCTCCCGGCGCCGAGCTCGCGGGCGGCGTCGCTCGCCTCGCGCAGCAGCCAGGGGTGGCGCTCGGTCGCGAGCAGCGCCAGGAGCGGCTTTAGCAGGCTGCGGTCGCCGAGCTTGCGCGCCAGGGTGCAGGCGGCGCGGCTGACGCCGTGGTCGGGATCTTCAAGGGCCTTGTGGATGAGCGGCAGAGCGAACGGCGGCACCGGCTCGGGAATCGAGCGCAGGGCGGCTTCGCGCACCGGAAACGAGGCGTTCACCGCGAACGTCTCGACCAGCTGCGCAAAGCGCGCCGCATGTTCGATCTGCGTCCAGTGGCCGCAGC
>DAOMZC010001415.1:0-1781 GCA_035437965.1 Pseudomonadota bacterium | reverse complement strand
CGCGCGCCGGAAGGCTGAGCGCGTCCGCAGTCGCTTTGCCAAGCCCCGCGGCGCGCCGGCTCAGGCAACCGGCGTGCTGGGACCGGGGCGGCGCTGGGCGCAGACCGCCGCGAAGGTGCGGGCGGCGGCGGTCAGCTGGGGCTCGGCGGCGCCTCCAGGGGAGTCCTGCGGGGACTCTAGGGCGGCGCGCGTCAGGTCGGAGAGCGAGAGAATTCCGACCGGCTGACCTTCGTGGTTGATGACCGGCAGCCGGTGCACCTGGTGCTTGCTCATCAGCTGCTCGGCCAGCTCGATGCTGTCCTCGGGGTGACAGGCGACCAGCCACTGCGACATGGCGCTGCTCACCGTGATGTCGCCGAGCGGCTTGCCCTGCGTATAGGCCGCCATGCAGATATCGCGGTCGGTCAAAAGCGCGATGGCCGTTCCCTGGTCATCGACCACCGGCACGGCGCCGCAGTCCTTTTCCCACATGAGCTGGGCCGCCTCACTAAGCTTCGCGCTGCGGTGACAGACAGCGACCGGGGTCGACATGAACTGCTGGATCTGGAGCGCGCGGTCACGGCGCTGGTTTAAAAAAGGAATGTTCTTGAGAAGTGGCGCCACCCGACACAGCGCGAGCAGCGAGTCACTCAGCGACATGAGTCGCTCATTGAGCTTGGACATGGGCCTCACTCCGGTTTTGCAGATCGGTAATGCTCGATCGGTTCAGCAAAAAATACGCCACCAGCGCGGTCGCCGCGCCCGAGCCGCGCGGGTCGCGCAAGCATCGGCAGCTCCACGCCATTCTTCTTGGACGTGGCACGGCGGCGGCGGCGCTGATGCTGCGCGGCGGCGCTCACTGTGCTCGCTGCGCACGGCGTGCGACCTCGGGCGCGTCGGGGCAAGCTGAGAAATCTACCAGGCTCCGCGCCGGCTTTCTTGTTGGCCGCTTCGGGATCGAGACGCTTTGAGTGAGCAAGATCCGACGTGCGGCAAGATGCCCTTGACATCTACGAATCGATTAGTACTATCTGCTTCGTACAAACGGAGCCCCATGCCGACCCCTCATCCGACCGAAGGCGAGCTCGCGATCCTGCAGGTGCTGTGGGAGCGCGGCGCCCCCTGCACCGTGCGCGAGGTTCACGAGGCGCTGTCGCGCAACAAGGACACCGCGTACACCACCGTCTTGAAGATGATGACGATCATGGCCGACAAGGGCCTTGTGCACCGCGATGAGTCCGAGCGCAGCCATCGCTACGCGGCGGCTCATCCGCAGCCTGCCGTGCAGAAGGTGCTGGTCAAGGATCTCCTGCACCGCGCGTTCTCGGGCTCGGCCCTGCAGCTCGTGCAGCGGGCGCTCGATGTCGATGCGCCCGGCCCGGCCGAGCTCGACGCGATAGCGAAGCTGATCGCTGACGCCAAGGCACGTCGTGCGAAGCGCTGAAATCGAATCTGCTCTCGCGCTTAGCCTGCTGCAGGCCGCGTGGTGGGGAGTGGTGCTGGGTCTGGCGGCGGCCGTCGTGCTGGCCGCGATGGCACGCCGCAGCGCGGCGGCGCGCCACGTGATCGGGCTGGGTTTCCTGGTCGCGATGCTGGTGGTGCCGGTCTGGCACTTCGTCGCGCTGCTGCTGGCTGGCGCGCCCGACCTTGGCAGCCGTTCGGGCAGCGCTTTCGTCGCGAGCCCGGTCGCGCTTGTTGGCGTCGCAGCGCACCTGCCGTGTGGTCGGCTGACCAGCCTGTGGGCCGCGGGCGTGCTGGCGATGTTCGTTCGGCTGGCCGGCGGTATGTGGCTGCTGCGCGGC
>DAOMZC010001414.1:0-1782 GCA_035437965.1 Pseudomonadota bacterium | reverse complement strand
CGCAAGCTCGCCCACGAGGCGCGGCTGGCCGAGCTGCGCGAGCGCGAGATCGTGCTGCGCGAGCAGAGCGACCTGCAGGCGGCGCGCGAGCAGACCGAGCTGCGCGCTCGGCTGGAGCGTGAGCTGCACACGCGCACGGCGCAGCTCGATGCGCTGGGCAAGGAAGCCGCCGCCCGCGCCGCCGCCGCCCAGGCCGTGCACCAGGAGGAGGTCGAGCACTTGAGCCGGGTGCGCCAGCTGGAGATCGCTCTTATCGAAGCGCAGTCGCGCGCGGTGGTCGCTGATCGGACGGCGGTGCAGCCGCAGCTGGTCGAGGCGCTGACCGCGCTCGGCGACAAGGCGCTGCTCAGCGAAGTGGCGCAGAACATGAACCTGGTCTCGCTGTTCCGCGGCAAGGAGGCCGGCGACATCCTCAAGGAGGTGGTCGGCGGTACCCGCTTCGCACCGGCGCTGCAGGAGGCGCTGAGCGGTCCCAAGCCGGCCGCGCCGAAGAAGTAGCCGCCCCGCCCTGCCCTGCCCCCTCGTCCTTCAGGCGAGCCTGCCCTCTACGCGGCCAGAAGCCGCAACCATCCATCCGTGGCCGTCCCGGCGGCTGATCGGTGCGCCCGCAGCTGGGGTCCGCCGGCGGGACCGCGCGCTAGCCGAGGCCGCCGAGCTGCAGCAGCCAGCCGAGGTAGATGCGCGTAAACAGGGTAAACGGCAGCATGAGGTACTGCAGCGGTCCCGGCCCCTGCCCGAAGCCGCCGATGCAGATGAGGGCGAGGAAGATGAAGCCGCCGTAGCGGGTCAGCGCGTCGCGCACCACCGCCAGCGAGTCGGGCAAGAACGCCAGCAGCGACCGCCCATCGAGCGGCGGAATCGGCAGCAGGTTGAAGAACAGCAGCCCGAAGTTCAGCGCCACCAGCTGCAGGATGTGCTCGTAAAAGAAGGCGCCGCCACCGAGCCGCGCCACCAGCAGGAACACCATGGACAGAAGCAGCGCCAGCGCCAGGTTCATCGCCGGGCCGGCGACCGAGATCATCAGCCGGATGGTGCGCAGGGAGAAGCGCCGGGTCAGGTGCCGCGGCGACTCCGAGATCTGCACCGGCTTGCCCCAGGCCAGCGGGATCCCGACGCCCAGCGCCATGAGGGCGGGAAACAGCACGGTCCCCAGCGGGTCGATATGGGCCAGCGGGTTCAGCGTCACCCGGCCCTGCATGCGCGGCAGCGGATCGCCCAGGCGGTCGGCGACGTAGGCGTGGCCGAACTCGTGGACGGCGACGCACAGGATGAGCGCCACGACGCTGAAGATCACATGCCCCGCGAGCGCCGACACCGAGGCCAGCTGCGTCCCGAGGCCGCCGGTCCCCAAGGACGCTGCCGCAGAGTCAGCCAGGGAACCAAATAGACCGGACGCGGCCGAGCCGAACCAGGCCGTAGCGACTGTAGCCAGTGTAGAGAGGATCACATGGGTGAGTATCACCGCTCTGCCCGGAGCGGTCAAACCAGCGGTCCCCGGACCCCGACCGCTGGCGACGGCGCCGGGCGAGGCGAGGGCCTGGGCAGCTGCCCCGGGCCGGATAATACCGCTGCCGGCAGACGCCGCGCAGGTGGGCGCTGCCCGGCTGGCGGGTCGCCGGCACCAGCCATCCCGCAGGCCGGCTGCCGGTCACGACGGCACCGGATGCAGCGCCGGCCACTCGACCGGGGAACTGTACTTTAACGACGGTGCCCAAACGGCGGCGCACCGCGGGGTGCAAGCGGCGGCACGGCGTGCGGGGGTGGCGGCGGCGGTGCAGCGCG
>DAOMZC010001413.1:0-1783 GCA_035437965.1 Pseudomonadota bacterium | reverse complement strand
AGCGCCAGCGCGTGCCCGAGTCCCCACCACAGGCCGAGCACCGCGACCCGGCGCGGGCTCTTCTCCAGGGCCGCCAGCGTGGACACCGTCGCCAGGTGGTCGGGCTCCAGCGCGTGGCGCACCCCCAAAAGACCTCCGAGCAGACATCCAGTGAGGAGCTCCGACATCAACACTCGCTGCGGCGACCGGGTCCTCCGGCGCGACTTGGGTCGCAAGACAAGTCGGCGAAAGCGCCCTACGGCCGGTAGACCGCCATTGGAACGCCAGATGGCTAAGAGGATGACTCGTTTTCTCAACTACCATGATTGCGGCGGCCTGGCAAACCCTCGCCCAGGCGGGTCGGGACCCCGATGACCGATGGAGACCTGCCGCGGGCGAGGTCGGGACCGCGGCGCTTCGCGCAGCGGGTCGCAAGGGGCGGCCGGCGCGGGCCAGGTCGCCAGCCCGACGGTGTGGCTTGGGGCGCGCGTCGCTGCGGCCGAGCTTGACCGGCCGTGCTAGCATGGCCTCTCATGGTGCGAGAGGTCTTTCGCAACGAGCACTACCTGGTCGAGTACAGCAGCGAGCTGCGGCTCATCCGGATGACGCGCTCCGCCGTGCCGCAGTCGGCGCAGATCCTGATGCCACTGATCGACGAACTCTTCGACGCCGTGAGCGCGCTGCGTCCGGCTCGCGTGCTGATCGACATGCGGCAGGCCCCGGGCAACAACGACCCGGAGTTCGAGAAGGCGGCGCTGGCGGCGCTGCGGCAGCTCCTGCGCGGCTTCGGCAAGGTCGCCATCCTCCTGCAGAGCGCGGTCGGCCGCCTGCACTTTCAGCGCATGAGCCGCGAGATAGGAGAATCCCTGCACCTGTTCTCCGATGAGGACGAGGCGCTGCGCTTCCTGCGCTCGCTGCCCCTGCCGCCCCCCGCGTCCTGAGCCGGCGCTGGCCGCCCGCAAGCCGCCTGTGCTAGCTTGCTCGCATGGCCGGCGCTTCGCCGCAGACCCCCACGCCGCACCTGGCGAGCCTCCCCGACCTGCTCGCCATCCCCGAGGAACAGCGGATGCACGAGATCCTCGACGGGGAGGTCGTTCGCAAGGCGATGGGCAGCGGTCAGCACGGCACGAGCCAGCTCCGCGCCGCCCGGCTGCTGGCTCCGTTTGATCGCAAGCCAAATGGTCCCGCGCGCCCGGGCGGCTGGTGGTTTGCCACCGAGGTGGAAGTAGAGCTGGCGCGCCACCAGGTGGGGCGCCCGGATGTCGCCGGCTGGCGGCGCACCGCCATGCCCGAGCCGCCGCACGGCTACCCGCTGCGGCGGCGGCCGGACTGGGTGTGCGAGGTGATGGCGGACGGCGACGCGCGACGCCGGGACGGACTGCAGAAGCGGCGCATCTACGCCGACCACGGGGTCCCCCACTACTGGCTGATCGACACCGAGCGGGAGGTCTTGACCGTCCTGCGCCTTGAGGAGCGCGGCTACGTAGAGCTGCTCGTCGCCGGCCGCGCCGAGCGGGTGCGCGCCGAGCCTTTCGCGCTACTGGAGCTGCAGGTGGGCGTGCTGTTCGGCGACGACGCGGACTGACGCCGCGGGGGTGGGCGTGGCAGCACCGGCTGGCGTCCTGATTGGGCGCTCCCCTAGCGGGCAGTCGAGAGGCCGC
Organism: Pseudomonadota bacterium; assembly: GCA_035437965.1. Classification (GTDB taxonomy): domain Bacteria; phylum Myxococcota_A; class Polyangia; order Palsa-1104; family JAEUJZ01; genus CALFML01. Next base: position 143 of record DAOMZC010001413.1, on the reverse strand, counting down.
GCAGGGCCAGCACGCGCTCCGCGGTCGCGGTGAAGTAGGCGGCGCACATCTCGCAGCAGAAGTAGAGCGCGGCGCCGGCGGCCTGCCGCTGGGGGCTCTTGTCGTTGACGGTGAATACGACGCCGCTTACCGGGCAGTAGGTG
>DAOMZC010001412.1:0-1783 GCA_035437965.1 Pseudomonadota bacterium | reverse complement strand
GTTTGATCTCGGCTCGGTCGGTGCAGGGCGCGTTGGCCAGGGGCACGTCGAGCAGAAGCAGGTCATCGACCTGGCAGTCTAGAAGGCTCTGTTGAAGAAACCGGGGTTCGTGGTCCAGGTGCGCCAGAGTGCCGCCCAGCAGAGTGATGAGTCGGCGCTGTCTGGAAGCTGCGGGCCGATGAAGCGCCGCATACAGAGGCAGGTGATGGAAGTTGCCCTGCAGGGCCCACACATGAACCGGGGACTGCCGGGCCAGACGCTCCACGGCGTGGCGGTAGGCGTAGGTGAGAAGCGGATGACTGATGTCCAGCAGGCACAGCTCGGCGCGGGAAGTACCGGACGCCATCAAATGCGCGACCAGTTGAGTCTCCGAATGGCCGTCCCCGGCGCCCAGGGCGAGCACCTGGAGTGGGGCCCGTCCGCTGGCGGCCACGATCTGCTGGGCCACCTCGGCCAGGGGCAGATGGCTGCGCAGGACCGTCGACAGGAACGAATTTTGGCAGAAGGCCAGGTAGGCCGCAGCGCTGCCGGGGTCCAGGTAGGCGCTGGTCTGCTCTAGATAGCCGCCCGCGCCCTGGAGGAAACGCGCCAAGTCGGCCATCAGGCTGAGAGGGTCGTAGCTCGGGGCGAGCAGGCAGTTGAGCGAGTCGCGCATCTCTACCCCCTCCAGCCGAGGCGGCGGGCCGCTCGGCTCTGGGGCGGGCGGCGTGGGGCGCCCCGGCACCTCGGCCCAGCGGAGCTTGAGTTCAGCGACGCCGATGAGGCGGATGAGCGTGGCGCGGCTGGGCGGGTGACGCGCGGTCTCGGTAAACTTGATGGTAGCGTCCGACAGCTTCGCTCGGCGAGCCAGCTGAACGCGACTCAAGCCGGCGGCGGTGCGCTTGTCGCGCAGCAGGCGGCCAAACTCGGCCCACTGCGCCTTGGACACGGCGCGCTCGGGTAGAGTCAGGGGCGTGCGGCCGCCGCCGGCCAGGAAGTGCACCAGCTGTTCGAGGCGGTCCAGGTGCTCCGCCCAGGTCGACTGCAGCTCGCCGGGAGCCTGCACCGCCAGCGGATGAAGCTGGGTGAGCAAGGCTTGCGCCTGCTGATGGAGCGCCTGCAGAGCCTCTGAGGGGGCCGTCATGGGCCTTGCCTCCGGCGGCGGGCCCGAGGCTCGGGAGCCCGAGGCAGAGCCCAATAGTTTGCGAGCTCATCCAGGCGTGCGGGCTCGGCGCTGAGCAGGGCCAACAGGCTCACCAGCGTGGCACTGGGCACCCCGACTCCGGCGCAGAGTCGAGACAAGTAGCCTTGGGACAGGTCTATAGCGACCTCGAGCTTCCGTTGGGAAAGTCGTCGGCCCAGCCTGGTAATTTCCGCCCCGGCGCGCTGAATCAGCTCGGCGCGATAGGTGGCCTCCAAGGCGTCGGCCAGCTCAGGGCTCGAATCGAAGGACAGAAACAGATGCTTGCAGCGACGGCAGGTGGGCACCAGCAGGTCCGCCGGCAACGTCAGCGCGGTATTGCGGTAGCGGCACACGCGGCCGGGCTGCGCGGTGGGTCGCACGGCGTGGTGACCGCAGCGTGAGCACTTGCCCGCCTTGCTTTGCACCTCAGAGGCGGCCCCAGGGGCAGGCGCGGTCCCTTGCAGGGAGTCGTCTTGGACCTCGGGAGCCGTCACGCCTTCACTCGTCCCCGCCTGGTGTTCACTCATGGGCTCCCTCCATCGGCTGCGGGCTGCCGCGCAGAGGGCGGCGGAGCGCTCAGCCCTTGCGCAGCAGCATGCGGCATCGCCCCAGCCTCCCCTG
>DAOMZC010001411.1:0-1784 GCA_035437965.1 Pseudomonadota bacterium | reverse complement strand
CATCGGGCTTGTAGCGCCGCGCCAGCTCGGGCTGCCGGCGGTCGGCGCTTTCTGGCAGCTCCATGCCGACGCGGCGCCGGTGGATCGCTTCCGACGCTTTGTGCTGGAGGAGGTCGCGCCGGCGGACGCGCGAACCGTGATCCTGCTCGACGATCTGGACGCGCTGCAGGCGCTGCCGCTGGAGGTGGCAGAGGTCCTGGGGGGGCTGCGGCAGGCGCAGGAGGCCCTGGTGGAGGTGGGCGCTCCTTTGGCGCTGACGCTCGGGTATTTCAGCTCACTGCCGCTGGAGCGCCTGGTGCCCGGGCGGGGCCGCGAAGTCCTTGGGGAGGTGCGGACGTTCCTCCTGCCTGACTTCAGCCGCGAGGAGCTGACGGCGTTTGCTCCGGCGCTGGCGGCGCTGGGCCGCGATGGTGAGCCGGTGACCGGCTGGCTCGATGCGGTGTTCGCGTGGACCGGCGGCCACCCGCAGCTCACCCAGCACCTGTGCCAGCAGCTGGTGGCGCGTGCCCCGGCGGCCCCGAGCGCGGGCGCGCTCGCTCCGGGGAGCAGCGAGTCGGAGCTCGGTGAGCGCGTCGAGCGGCTGGTCGGCGCGCTGTTCCTCGAGTCGGACGACCCGCTGCCCACCGAGCCCTGCCTGCGTGAGATGGCGCAGGCGCTCACCAGGAGCCCGCAGGCGGCGGCGCTGCTCGCGCTGTATCGCCGCCTGCTCAGCGGCCAGCCGGTGACACCCGACCCGCTGGACGAGCTGCAGCGGGAGCTGCGCCTATGCGGCCTGAGCACGCAGGCCGACGACGCGGCCGGGACGCCGCGGCTGCGCCCGCGCTGCCGGCTGGCCGCCACCCGGCTTGGCGAAGCGTGGGCGCGCGAGCAGGAAGTCCGGATCATCCTGCGCGAGGCGATTGAGCGGGAGGCCGATCCCCGCTCCGCCGGCGCCGCGCTGCTCCGCGGGAGCTCGCTGAAGATGGCGCAGGCGTGGGCGCGCAAGAACCCGGCGGCGCTCGAGCCGCGCGAAATCCGGGTCCTTTTGGCCAGCCTGGAGGCAGCGCGCAGTGAGGTCGAAGCCAAGCATCAGTCGAGCGCCGCCGCCCTCCAGCGCGAGCTGCGCGACAAGCCGCTGACGCGGCTGGCGGCTGGCTCGGCTCACCCGGCGACTGCGGCTGGACCCGGCCACTCAGGACCGGCCCGGCGCCTGGTGGTCCCGCTGGCGGCGGCGGTTGCCGTGCTGCTGGGCCTCAGCCTGGCGGCTCTCGGTAGTGCGCACCGCCGCCTCGTCCGCCTCGAGTACTCAGCACGCGAAGCCGCGACGCGCGCCGAGCATGCCGAGCAGGCCCTGCGCGCGCTGCAGCTCGATCAGGCTCAGCGGCTCGCGGTCAAGACTCCGGCCCTCACCATTTCGTCACCACCTGCTGCCCGGGTGCCCTTCCCTGCCGTCAAGGACCCGGCAGTGGCAGGTCCGTCATCGAGCGCGCGCGGACAGGCAGCGGGGCTGCCGCTACTCACCAGAGCCAACGGCGCTGGCGGTGAGCGCCGCGCGTCTGCGCTGCCCGGGAAGACCGCTGAGCCGCGGTCGGGGTGGAAGGCGCCCAGGAGTCGTCACGCGGCGGCACGCGCGCGCTGGACCTGCCCGGTCCCGGGACGGCCTGCCGAGTAATGGGACCGGCGCGTCGAAGGCCCGGGACAAACAGGCGCCCCATCCGTTCATTCCGCAACGCGCCCAAGTCGTGGTAGCACCCTGTAAAGCACCGCGCTGGAAACTCATGCCGAACCCGCCCACTGCCAACGCC
>DAOMZC010001410.1:0-1785 GCA_035437965.1 Pseudomonadota bacterium | reverse complement strand
CGCCGGGCCTTATGCGCCCGCCGCTCGCCCAGGTCTGCGCCCAGCTGCGCCGGGCCGAGCTCGACTCCCCGCGCGCCGTGCTCGTCGCCGGGCCCGAAGGCGCCGGCAAGACGGCGCTGGTGCACGCCGCGGCCTGGCAGCTGCGCGAGGTCTTCCCCGACGGCGTGGCCTACGTGAACGGGCGCACCGATACCGACCGGCCGTGGTCGCGGGCGACGATCTGCGCGCTGCTCGCCAGCTACCTGACGCCCACCGCGGCGCTGCCCGCCCTCTCCGATGAAGGGGCGGTGGCGGCGCTCGGCGAGCGGCTGGCGGGCAAGCGGGTGCTCCTCGTGCTCGACCATATAGATGGCACGGGCACCGACTTCGTGCGCTGGCTGCTCGGGCAGCTGACGCCGCAGTCGGCGCTCCTCTTTACCGCCCAGAAGTCCGGCGAGCCGGGGGCCGGGGCGGCGTATCCGCAGATGCCGGGGCTCGTCGCGGTGCCGCTCGCCGCCAGCCTGTCCGAGGCCGAGGCGACGGAGCTCTTGGCCGGCTCGCCGCTGGTCAGCGAGGCCCGGCAGGTGCTGGAGCTGACCGGCGGCAGCCTGCTGCTCGGCGGGCTGCTCGCGCGCCTCCGTCTGCCCGGGGTGACGGCGACCGAGATCCTGGCGCAGCTGCGCGGCGCCCTCAAGCCGACCGAGCCGACAGCGGGCACCGAGTCACCGCCGGATCCGCACGCCGCGGTGATCGCGTTCTGCGTCCGGGCCCTGGATGCGGCCAGCCAGCGGTGCCTGCGCGCGCTGAGCGTGTTCGACGATGCCTTCACCGTCCCGCAGCTGGAGGCGGCGTGCGGCGGCCGGGCGCGGCGCGAGCGGCGCATCCTGACCCGCGCCGGCTTCCTCCTCGCCGATCCCCGACCCGGCCACCATCGCCTGCACGGCGCGGTGCGCAGCGAGCTCGCCGCCAGCCTGCCCACCGCGGAGCGCGACCCGGTGATGCAGCGGCTGACCGAGCACGTCCTTTCTGCCCTGCGCGCCGCCTGCGCGGTGCTGGTCACCGGCGATGAAGTCAGCCGGGCGCAGGCCCACCGGACGGTGCGCAGCCAGTGGCCGCAGCTTCTCACCTGCCAGGCCTGGGCCGCCAGCCGCGCCGCCCAGCACCCCCCGGCCGCCCGCCTGTGCATCGAGCTCGGACGCGCCACCACCGAGCTCGCGGTCGAGTACTTCGCCGACGAGTCAGCCACCACCCGGCGCTTCCGCGACGACGCGGTGCGGGCGGCGCGCGGCCTCGCCGAGCCGGCGCTGCTGCTCGAGTGCTTGCTCGCCGCCGGGCGCTGCTGCCTGGCCCAGCGCGAGCTCCAGCGCGCCGCCGACTGCTTCGAGGAATACCGCCAGCTCGCCGCCACCGGCGCCCCCGCGCCGCACCTGCAGGACGCGCTCGCCGGTCTGGCCGCCCTTTACGCCAGCCGCTCCGAGTTCGATCGCGCCGTGCAGCGCGCCGAGCACCGCCTGGAGCTCGCCCGCGCCCAGGCCGACACCCAGAAGCCGCGCCGGCTGGCCGAGGCGGTCGAGCAGCTCGGCAGCCTGCTCGGCCTGGCCGGCGAGACCGAGCGCGCCGTCGAGGTGCTCGGCGAGCGGCTGCAGCTGGCCCGCGAGCCGCTGGAGCGCCTCAATGCCCTCTTGCCGCTCGCCGAAGCGACCCTGCGGCTCGGCGAGGTCGAGCGCGCCGTCGAGCAGTTCGATGAAGCCGTGCTCATCGCCCGCCGCGCCGGCGAGCCGAGCGAGCTCGGGACGGCCCTTTACT
>DAOMZC010001409.1:0-1788 GCA_035437965.1 Pseudomonadota bacterium | reverse complement strand
TGGAACTCGTTGCTGCCGCTGTTGGTGGCGAGGTTGATGATACCGCCGGTGGCGCGGCCGTACTCGGCCTGGTAGCCACCGGTGATGATGTTGACCTCTTTGATGAAGTACTGCGACAGCTGGGTACCGATGACGCCGTGGCTCGGGTCAGAGGTGTTGAGGCCGTCGATGATGTAGTTGTTCTCGTTGCCGGTCGAGCCCGAGATCTGGACGCCGACGTCGCCGCCGGCGGCGCCGGTCTTGGGCGCCACGTCGGCGGTGCCGGGGGCGAGGGTGATGAGGCTCTCGAAGGTACGGCCGCGGACGGCCGTGTTCTTGACGACTTCCTTGTTGACCTCGACGCCGGTGGAGGTGCTGGCGGTGTCGACGTTGGGCGCCGCCTCCTGGATGATCTTGACGTCGCGCTTGCCCGAGGTGAGCTTGATCGAGGCGTTGACCGTGATGGTCTTGCCGAGGCTCAGGCGGATGCCGGGCCGCTGCACGCGCGGCTTGTCATCCGAGCCGAAGTAGAAGCTGACGACGTAGTCGTCGCCCGGCGGCAGCTGGGTGATGAGGTAGCGACCGCTGTTGTCGGTGACCTCGGACTGGAACTCCTGCAGGGCCGGGCCGTTGACCACGACGGTCACCGAGCCGAGCGACTTGCCGGTCTCTTCCGCGGTGACGGTTCCCTGGATCTGCGCGAAGTTTGCCTGCGCGAGCGCCTGAGAACTGTAGAAAAACCCGAGCGTCCCGATGGCCCCGCTAGTGAGGATCAGGCAGCGAAGCAACCGGGCCGGTGCGCGCTGGGCACCGCGACTGCTAGTATGTAAAGAGCGCGTAGCTTGCATCGTTAAAATCTCCTGGCGAATCTGCTGCCGAATCTCGCGGCGAACCTCGTGACATCAGAGGGCACTCGCGTGCCCCATGCTGCTCAGCAACCTGACGGATCAACCACATCGCCGGCGGGTACACCACCGTACTCTGCGGGGGCTTCCGGCAGCAGCTTGGCCTGGACGGTGATGTCCTTGGCGAGGACGTGAACGCCCATGCCGGCCGGGTGTCCGGGCAACTGCGACAGGTCACGGACCTCGCTGCCGCGGATGGTGACCGTCACCACTGCGCCCGGGCCCGCCGCTGCCAGCCAGCTGCCCCCGGTCGGAGCGATGTACACCGAGCGCCGGTTGCCGTAGTCGCAGTCGCCCGCCGCACCCAGCGCGGTGCTGACGGTGACGGGCACCGACATGGTCGCGCCATTCACGGTCACCGAGGCGCTTACAGTCTGCATCGTGAACCGGCTCTCATCGGCCGGGGCGTTGAGGCCGATGACCAGCGCGCCCTCGTTGTCGAGCTCGGCTGCGCCCTCGGCCAGGTTCGCCTGGTAGGGGGTGGCGGCGCTGCCGTCCCCGAAGTCGGAGTTGCCGGCGACCTCGTTATCGGCGCCGTCGCCGATGCCCACCGTGATGACCTGGAACGGCTCGGTGGTGAAGGTCAGCAGGGCCTTGGCGGCGTCATCGAGAAGGACGTTGTCGGTGCCATCGCCCAGCCGGCCCTGCAGCATCGGGTCGAGGACCACGCTGTAGGTCGCCCCCGGCTCCAGAGCGCGGAACGGATCGGTCTTGTAGTCGGGCCCGACCAGCTGACACTTGGTCGGGGCCGGCGGCGGGGCCGGCGGCGGCGGGATGGTCGGGGCGCGCGGGCAGGTCGCCAGCACTTCCATCTGGAGGCCGGGGCCGAACGCGTACTGCGACGGATCCGGGCTCAGATCGGTGCCGGTGAGCTGCAGGCTGTTGTAGCTCGGCGGCACGCCCA
>DAOMZC010001408.1:0-1789 GCA_035437965.1 Pseudomonadota bacterium | reverse complement strand
GCCGGTCCGCAGATGATGAGGCCGCGCCGGGCGCTGCGACACAGCTGCGCCGCCGCCGCCACCCCGGCCGGCGCGGGCACGGCGCGCGGCGGGTAGGCGCGCAGAAGCGGCGCCTGCAGCAGCTCGTCGACGCGCGCCCGCAGCGCCACCTCATCGCTGGTGTGCACCGACTGCGGCTCCAGGGGCTTGCGCGCCCGCGCGTTCAGGTGCACCGCCCCGGGCGTCGGCCAGGTCGTGGTCAGCACCGCCTGCGCCGCCAGCCGGCGCAGGGCGCGCAAGGACAGGTCGCTCGGGTCGGGCATCCCCAGCTCGAAGAAGCGCCGCGCGTGTCCGCCGAGGAGCTTGATTTGATCGATGGTCTGCGGGGCGCCGCAGTCCTGCAGCTCGAAGGGCCGGTCGGCGGTAAGCACGAGCAGCGGCAGGTGCGCCGCGCCCGCCTCGATCACCGCCGGCAGGTAGTGCGCCCCGGCGGTGCCCGAGGTGCAGATGAGCAGGCTCGGGCGGCCGGTCACCCGGGCCTGGCCGAGCGCGAAGAACGCCGCGGCGCGCTCATCGATCACGTCCCAGCAGCGCAGCTGCGGCTCGGCGTGCGCGGCGCAGACGAACGGCGTCGAGCGGGCTCCCGGGCTCACCACCACCTCGCGCACGCCGGCCGCGGCGAGGCTGCCGAGCAGCAGCCGCGCCCACTCCGCCAGCAGGTTCGCTTCACTCATCATGACCCTCCACAAGCTCCCGCCACGAGGTCCGGCCCAAGGTCCGCCGTCGAGTCGGGCAAGTCGCGCGGAACACCCAGCGCATCGAGCAGCGTGCGCATCTTGGTCGCGGTCTCCGCGTACTCCAGAGCCGGGTCGGAGCCGCGCACGATGCCGGCCCCGCCATAGACATAGGCAGTATTACCCAGCAGCACGCCCGAGCGGATGGCCACCGCGAACTCGCCGTCTCCGTGCTCGTCGTACCAGCCGAGCGGGCCGGCGTAGTAGCCGCGCGGCTGCGGCTCGTGCGCGGCGATGAGCTGCAGCGCCCTGTCGGTCGGGGTGCCGCCGACCGCCGGGGTGGGGTGCAGGGCGCGCACGAGGTCGAGGACCGGGAGCGACGGCGAGCGGGTGGTGGCGCGGATCGGGGTGTGCAGGTGCAAAAGGTGCGGCAGCACGCGGATCTGCGGGGTGGCGGGGGCCTCGATGTCGCTGCATAGCGGCGCCAGGCGCTGCTTGATCGCCTCCACTACCGGGGCGTGTTCGCGCCGGTCCTTGTCGCTGCCGAGGAGCTGCGCGCTCAGCTCGGCCAGCGAGCCGGCGCCGCGCGCCACGGTGCCGGCCAGGGCATCGGTGGTGACCGTGCGGCCACGCTTGCGTAGCAGGAGCTCGGGCGTCGCCCCGAGGAAGGTGGCGGCGCCGCGGCGCAGGGCGAAACGGATCGACTGCGGCGCCTGGGCGCGCAGCCGGCTGAGCACCACCGACGGCAAGAGGGGCTGCGCGAAGACCAGGGTGGTGCGCCGCACCGCTACTACTTTATCCACGTCGCCGTGCGCGATGTGTTGCAGGATGCGCGCCAGCCACTCCTGCCAGCGGGCCCGCGGCAGCGGCTGGCAGCGCAGCGGGACCTGCGGCGCAGCGTCCACCACCGCGGGCGGCGCGGCGCCAGCGTGGGTGAGGGCGCGGTACTCGGCCGCCACCTGGGCGATGAGCGAGTCGGTCGCGGCGTGCACGGTCAGGTGCCAGGCGCAGCCCGCTGGTCCGCGGCTGTAGCGCCAGCGCGGCAGCGACGGCGCCGTCGCGGGAAAGTCCAGCCA
>DAOMZC010001407.1:0-1792 GCA_035437965.1 Pseudomonadota bacterium | reverse complement strand
GCCATCGCCCAGCTGGAGGCGCTGTCCCCGAGCGAGCGCTGACCGACCCGCAGGGCTCGCGCGGCCGCTTCGATCACCGCTACGACGCCGACGGCCTGGTGATCCTCCCCTCCGACGGCCAGCCGCACCGCGTGGCGCTGCTGTGCGCCGAGACCGTGCCGACCCTGCGCATGCTCACCGTACCCGGCGAGCGCCCCGAGGTCTACCGCGAGGCCGAGCTCCCCAACCCCTGCGAGGCGCCGCTGCTCTCCGGGCCGGTGGACGTCTACGTCGAGGGCAGTCTTCTCACGACCGCCAGCATCGACCACATAGATCGCGGCGGCACGCTGCGCGTCGGCATGGGGGTCGAGGACCGCCTGCGCGTCGCCCGCAACGTGCGCAGTGAAGAGGACACCGCGGGGCTGCTCGGCGGCTCGATGGTGGTCACCCACACGGTGACGATCGAGCTGTCGTCGGCCCTCGGCCAGCCGAGCACCGTCGAGGTCCTGGAGCGCCTGCCGGTCTCCGAGGACAAGTCGATGACCGTCGAGTTCCTTGGAGCGCGCCCCGAGGCGAGCCCGTACACCCAGGCCGAGCGCGGCGCGCCCATCCGCGGCGGCCTGCAGTGGCGCATCCCGCTCGCCGCGGCCGGCCGCGCCAAGATCGAATACCAGTACCGCATCACCTTCCCGGCCCGCACCGAGATCGTCGGAGGCAACCGTCGTGACTGAGCCAGCCAAGCATGAGGTAGCGAGCGTCGCCGCGCGGGTGACGCTGTTCGAAGATCGCGCCGAGGTCCTGCGCCGCGCCCAGGTGACGGTCGCCGCCGGCATCAGCTGGGTGAGCGTCGCCGGGGTCACGATCCTCATCGACGACCCGAGCGTGCTGTGCAACGTGCGCGGCGGTACGGCGCGAGTGCTGGCGAGCCGGGTGCTGCGGCGCCTGCGCGAGGTCCCGCTCGCCTCCGCCGGGGAGCTCGCCGCCGCCGAGGCCGACAAGCGGGCCGCGACCGCCCGCCGCACCGCCGCCGAGCGCGCCGCCGAGCTCGCGGCGACCCAGGAGCGCCGCCACGCCACCTTCCTTGGGCAGTGGATCGATGCGCTGCAGCGGGTGCCGCGCACCCGACAAAGTGGCCTCGGGCCGTGGCGCATCGCGTTCACCCAGCTCAGCGAGGCGCATATCCGCTCTATAGAGCTCCTGGCGACCACCCAGAAAGAGCGCGACAGCGCCCGGCGCGACGAGCAGCGGGCGATTCAGCGCATCGCCCAGGCGCGCCGCACCGAGCCCCGCTACGAGGCCGCCATCGAGCTGCAGCTCGACGCCGCGGCGGCCGGCGAGCTCACCCTGGAGCTCACCTACCGCACCCCGTGCGCGCTGTGGCGTCCCGAGCACCTGGGGCGCCTCACCCAGACCGCCGACGGCGGGGCGCAGCTGCAGCTTACGACCTCGGCGGTGGTGTGGCAGCGCACCGGCGAAGACTGGAGCGAGGTCCAGTGCCGCTTCTCGACCGCGCGGCCGACCCAGCTCGCCACGCCGCCGCTGCTCAGCGAAGACGCGCTGCGCCTGCGCCGCAAGACCGACTTCGAGCGCCGCACCACGGTGGTCGAGGCGCGCGATCAGTCGATCGCCGTCGCCGGCCTGGACGGCGCCCGCGCCGCCGCCGAGATGCCGGGCGTCGACGACTGCGGCGAGCCGCTGCTCCTCGAAGCCGCCCGTCCGGCCACCCTGCCCGCCACCGGTCAGCCGATCCGCGTCGAGCTCGGCACCCTGACGCTGCCCTGCCAGGTCGACCGCATCTGCTACCCCGAGCGCG
>DAOMZC010001406.1:0-1792 GCA_035437965.1 Pseudomonadota bacterium | reverse complement strand
TCTCGGTGGACGATGCTCTTGCGGTGCGCCGCAGCCAGACCCGAGGCGAGCTGCCAGGCGATGCGGCGGACCTCGGGCTCGGGCAGCGGGCCGCGGTAGCGGCGCAGGCGGGCGCTTAGCGTCTCGCCCTGCAGAAACTCCATCGCCAGGTAGGCCGTGCCGTCGGCGATCTGGCCGTGCTCGTGGATCCGCACCAGGCCGGGGTGCTCGACGAGGTTGGTGGCGCGCGCTTCGTTGAAGAAGCGCGTCAGCGCCTCGCGGCTGCGGGTGAACTCGGCGCGCATGATCTTGATCGCGACGCGCTTGCCGTCACGCTCGTCTGTCGCCTCGTAGACGACGCCCATTCCGCCTTCGCCGACCTGACGGCAGATTTGGTAATGGGCGATACGCGAGCCCACCATAGCCACCATGGTACTCCCGCTGCCAGCGCCCTCGGCGCTATTTTTTCGCCGCGCGGCCGGGCCGCGTGCAAGTGTGCGATTTCTGCTACCTGGCGTGGCCCGCGCCGGCTGCTAGGGGGCTCCGGTCGGCGTGGTCAGGATCGGCGTGCCGGCGCGGTAGCGCATCGCCGGGTTGCGGGCGCGCAGCAGATCCTCGACGTTGGCCAGCTGCAGCTCGCCGCGCCGCGCCAGGTACTCGACGTGCGCCGCGGCCTCGCCGAGCGCCATCAGGCGTCCGTAGCCGCTGATCTCGCCAAACAGGCGCTGGGTCAGCTCGGCGATGGTCAGGTCGTCCTTGCACAGCTCGAGCACGCGCTGCAGCCGCTTCTGGTGGAAGGCCACTGTCTGCTCGACGCGCTGCGCGGGGTTCCACATCGGCGCCTCGTGACCGCCCAGGGCGACATCAATCTTCTGACTGTCGATGAGCACCGCGGTCCGCTGCAGCGACAGCAGATAGTGATCGAGGCCCGTCCACGGCGTGATGTGCTCGGGCGACTGGTTGGGCGTGATCCGGTCGAGCAGGTGGTCGGCGGTGAGCAGGATGTTGTCGACCTGCACCATGACCTGGCCCGGGCAGTGGCCGGGGACGTGGTAGATGCGCAGTCCGTGGAAGGTCTGGCCATCGCTGAGCAGGCCGTCGAGCGGCAGCGACTGGAACGACCGCTTGCCGTCGGTGTTCATGGCGATGAGCTGCGCCGTCTGCTCCTCGCCGCAGCCGGCGTGGAGCAGGAAGTCGCGCAGGAACACCGAGCTCTCGATGAGGCGCTCGTCAAAGCGGGTAATTACCCGGCTGTCGAACGGGTGGGCGTAGATCTTGGCGCCGCGCCGCCCCCAGTCACCGACGCCGCCGAAGTGATCGATGTGCCCGTGGCTGACGATGAGGTGGCGGACCTCGTCAAGCAGGCCCGGCTGGTTATACACAACTGCCAGCACCGCGCGCGCCCGCTCCATGTCGCGGGCCGACTGCTCAAGCTGCGAGCCGGCGTCGAGCAGCACCAGATCCTGAGTCGAGCCGACCCCCGGGACGCGCCCGTCGATGAGGTACAGGTTGTTGATGTGACCGGGGAAGGTCTCGGCCTGAAACGAGTAGATGACAGCCCCGGCGCGCGAGCGGAAGCGCTGCACCCCGGCGCAGCCGAACTGGTCCACGTAGGCGCGCCGCAGCGGCCCGTCCTTGGGACCGGCGGCGAGCCGCGCCAGCGCCTCGACCTGATCGAGCTTGGCCGGACCGAGCGGCGTCGCCAGCGGCGTCAGCGCGGTCAGGACCTCGGCGGCGGTCGCCGGCTTGTGGTCGTGCAGGAGGTCGAACTCGATCTGGTGCAGCGCCCGCCGCAGCGCCAGCCGTTCTTTGG
>DAOMZC010001405.1:0-1795 GCA_035437965.1 Pseudomonadota bacterium | reverse complement strand
CGCCACCGAGCGAGCTTGCGCCGGGCCCTGCGCTCGGGCCTGAGGCGGTGGCGGCCCAGGCCGATCAGCGGCGCCGAGGCGCGGTGCAGGTGCTGGCGGTGCTGCAGCGCGAGGGGCGGCTGCTCGATTTCCTCTCTGAAAACATAGATACCTACACCGACGGCCAGATCGGTGCCGCCGTGCGCGACATCCACCGCGGCTGTCGCAAGGCGCTGGCCGAGCACGTCAAGGTGGCGCCGATCCGGCCCGAGCCCGACGAGGCCGTGGTCCGCATCGCCGCTGGCCACGACGCCTCCCAGGTTCGCCTCATCGGCCAGGTCAGCGGCCGGCCGCCCTTCGAGGGCACGCTGCGCCATCACGGCTGGCGCTCTACCCAAATAAACCTCCCGGACATCCCGGCGGGCCATGACCCGACGGTGATCTGTCCCGCGGAAGTCGAGATCGGCGAATGAGCGCGACCAGCCGTTACATTGTTGGCGTCGATCTGGGCACCGCTCACTCGGTGCTGGCCTACCTGGACACGGCCGCGCTCAGCGAGGACGGCCCGCTGCCGCGCCCGCAGCTGCTGGCGATTCCCCAGGTCGTGCTGCCGGGGGTGGTGGAAGCGCGGCCGATGCTGCCGTCGTTCCTTTATCTTGCGGCCAAGGGGGAGTTTCCCGCCGGCGCGCTCGATCTGCCGTGGGCGGGCGGCCAGGGCCGCGACTACGTGGTCGGTGAGCTGGCGCGGCAGCACGGGGCGCTGGTGCCGATGCGCCTGGTCTCGTCGGCCAAGTCGTGGCTGGCCTACGATGGCGTGGATCGCACCGCCGCGGTGCTGCCGTTCGCCGCCCAGGCCGAGGGGCCCGACGCGGTGCCCAAGGTCAGCCCCGTGGAGGCGGCGGCCCGCTACCTGCGCCACCTGCGCGACGCCTGGGACGCGCAGTTCGCGGCCCACGGCGCGCCGCTGGCCGAGCAGGACGTGCTGCTGACGGTGCCCGCCTCGTTCGATCAGGTGGCGCGCGAGCTGACGGTGCGCGCGGCGCAGGCGGCCGGCCTGCAGCGCGTCACTCTACTAGAGGAGCCGCAGGCGGCCTTTTACGCCTGGCTCGGGCAGTATGCGACGCGCTGGCGCGAGGTGCTCAAGGTCGGCGACGTCGTACTGGTGTGCGACATCGGCGGCGGCACTACCGACTTTTCGCTTATCGCGGTCGGGGATCGCGACGGCAACCTCGAGCTCGAGCGCATCGCGGTCGGCGATCACATCCTGCTCGGCGGCGACAACATGGACTTGGCGCTGGCGATGGGCCTGCACAAGCGGCTGGAGCGCGAAGGCCACCGCCTGGAGCCGTGGCAGCGGCGGGCGCTTTTGCACAGCTGCCGCCAGGCCAAGGAAGAGCTGCTCGCCTCCGAGGCCGAGCGCCGCAAGGAGACCGCTCCGGTGGTGGTGCTCGGGCGCGGCTCCAAGGTCATCGGCGGCTCGATCAAGACCCAGCTGTCGCAGAAAGACGTCGAGAAGTTCCTGCTCGACGGCTTCTTCCCGCAGGTCGACGCCGCGGCGCGGCCGAGCCTCGCCCGGCGGGTCGGCCTGCAGGAGATCGGCCTGCCGTTCGCCTCCGATCCGGCGATCACCCGCCACCTCGCCAAGTTCGTCGGCGATCACCGGCAGCCGACGGCGGTGCTCTATAACGGCGGCGTCATGAAGGGCGAGCCGCTGCGCCAGCGGGTCGGGCAGGTGCTGTCGTCGTTCGCCCAGGGCGCGGTGCGCGAGCTCGAAGGGGCGGACTTCGATCTGGCGGTGGCGCTCGGGGCCGCCTAT
>DAOMZC010001404.1:0-1797 GCA_035437965.1 Pseudomonadota bacterium | reverse complement strand
AACGCCACTGGATTGCTTCGGACCCACACTGGACCGATCCGGAACGCCACTGGATTGCTTCGGACCCACACTGGACCGATCCGGAACGCCACTGGATCGCTCTAGATCGAGACCGGACAACGGCAGCGTCGTCAGCTCGCGCTCAAGGGTCTCCTCGTCGAGCAGGCCGGTTCCGCCGGACCAACCGGGCGGCGGCTCCTGCAGGACGTGGCGCAGGCTGAAGCGGCCCGGGTGCGCGGCGGCCAGCGCCGCCAGCTCGCCGCGGAAGATGATGTCGTCGACGCTGCGGTTGCCGAAGATCAGCGCGACATGGGATCGCGGCTCGGCGTGCAGCACGGCGCGGGCGATCGCCATGAGCGGCGTAATCCCGCTGCCGCCGCCGAGGAGCACATAGTGGCGCGCCCGCTCCGGCTCCGGCGCGACGGTGAAGTTCCCCGATGGACCCAGCGCCTGCAGCGTCATCCCCGCCTGCACCTGCTCGTTGAGGAAGGTCGAGACCCGGCCGCCCGGCGTCCGCTTGCAGGTGATCGCCACAAGGTCCGGCGACAGCGGCGACGAGCACGCCGAGTACGCCCGGCGCACCGTCTGCCCGTCGAGCGGCACCAGCACGGTGAAGAACTGCCCGGCGACAAACGGAATCGGCGCCCCGCTGGGATCGCGCAGCCACAGGGTCACCGCATCGGCGGTCTCGCGCACGACGCGCTCAACCCGCAGCGTGCGCGGCGCCGGCCCCGCGTTGGCCGCCGGCCCCCCACTGGGCGCCGGACCGTGCGGCCGGCGCGGCAGCAGCGGCGAGGGGTGGCGGCCGGCCAGCCCCTCCAAGACGACGTGCAGGTCGCGGCGCAGGCTGGCCAGCGGCTCGCGCAAGGGGCCCGGGACGAGGGCGCCGAGCCGTCGCGCCAGCTGGGCGCCCGCAGCAGCAGAGACATTCACCGAAGCAGGAGAGGTTTCCGCCATGAATAGAACTATGGCCGAGGATCCCCAAAGTGTAAAGCAGTACTTTACAGTTCGGGGAGCGGTCGCTCGCGCAGCTGCCAGGCCAGCCGGGTCGCCATCGCCATCACCGAGATCTGCGGGTTTACCCCCAGGCTGCTCGGCAGGATGCTGCCGTCGACGATGAACAGCTCGCGCAGGCCCCACAGCTGGCCGCTCGGATCGACAGCCGAGTGCTCGGCCGAAGTGCCCATGCGGCAGCTGCCCAGCGGATGCTGTGAGGCGCACTCGAGCCGGCGCGCGGGGATGCGGTCCAGATCGAGGGCGCGCAGCTGGTCGGCGGTGATGCCGCCCTCGCGGGCGCCGGGCACGCCGCCGAGGACGGGCAGGATGACCTCGCGGGCGCCGGCGGCAAAGAACGTCTCGCCCAGCACGCGCAAGAGGCGCGAGACGGCGCGGCGGTCGCGCTCGGACAGCGAGTACGTCACCAGCGGCTCGCGCCGGGCGAGCAGGCCGCCGAGGCCGAGCAGCGCCGCGCGTGAGTGCACCCGGCCGCCGGCGTCGTCGTGGACCATGCCGCCGAACACCGCGAGGTGCGGCACCGCGGCGGCGCGGCGGGCGTGCGAAGGGCCGATGCCGGGCAGCGTCGCGGCGAGCACGCCGGCGGGGACGAACACGCTCATCAGGGTGATCCGCTCGTGGCTGAAGGCGTGGCTGTGGGCGCTCTGCAGGGCGCCGCGCCAGCCGTGCACCGGCTCGGCGAAGCGGGCCATGACGCGGAAGCTCGGGTGCAGCGTCAGGTTACGGCCGATCGCCGGGCGCCCCTCGCCCAGGCCACTGTCGAGCAGCAGCCGCGGCGTGTGC
>DAOMZC010001403.1:0-1798 GCA_035437965.1 Pseudomonadota bacterium | reverse complement strand
CGCCGCGGCGCCGCGTCCACCGCGAGCGGCAAGAGCCGCCCGTCGGGAAGCCGCGGCGGGGTGAGCTTGACGGCGAGCTCACCGCAGGTAAGAAGCTGGTAGCAGAAGTCCTCCGCCGTAGTCGGCGGCGGGAGCCCCGGCGAGAGGCTGACGGGCGGCGCGGAAGGGGAGGGCGGGTTCATGAGGCGCGGTCGCAGTCTACTGTGGTTACGGCGACGGCCTGGGCGTACCTTCTGCGGCGGGGTCGGCCGCGCCGTCCGCGCCCGGGGCCGTGCGACAGCTCACCAGCGCACCCACAGACGGAAAATGCCGACGCGAACTGCGCAAGCTTGATATTCTAGCTATAAGGCTCCGCGTCGCGGAGTCCGTGCCCAGGAAGGAGTCGAGGCGGAACCGAGCGATGCCCCAGATCCAGCCCAAGAGCCCCACCAGCTCGGGTGTCCAACCGCCGCCGATGGCCCGCGGCAAGCTGTGCCCGCGCTGCCAGTCGGTGTACACCGAAGACGCCGAGGAGGGGAACTTCTGCGCGCGCGACGGCGCCGAGCTCGTCGCCAGCGAGCGCATCTTCGCCGGCAAGTACGTCCTTGGCGAGCAGCTCGGCTTCGGGCAGATGGGCGATGTGTTCGCCGCCACCCAGCCCGGCGTCGGCCGGCAGGTCGCGCTCAAGATCCTGCGCGCTGATCACCTCGACAACCCCGAGATGGTCAAGCGCTTCGAGCGGGAGGCGCAGATCGCCAGCTCCATCGATCACCCAAACGCGGTGACGATCTTCGAGTCCGGCCGCGCCGCCGACGGCCAGGCTTATATCGCCATGGAGCTCCTCGACGGCGAGACCCTGGAGACGCGGCTGCAGCGCCAGGGCCCGCTGCCCGCCCCGCACGTCCTCGAGCTCCTCGTCCCGGTGGTCCGCGCCGTCGCTGCCGCTCATGGCCGCGGCATCGTCCACCGCGACCTCAAGCCCGACAACATCTTCATCGCCCGCAAGCAGACCGAGTCCGGGGCCGAGGAGGTCATCAAGGTCCTCGACTTCGGCATCGCCGCCCGGATGACCTCGGCGGCGCGAATGACCGAAGACGGCAAGACCCTGGGCACGCCGCTTTACATGGCCCCCGAGCAGCTGCAGGGCGGCGAGGCGACGCTGCGCTCGGACGTGTTCGCCCTGGGGGTGATCCTGACCGAGGCGCTGACCGGGCGCCTGCCCTGGGGCGAGGCCGCGGCGACGACCTCACCGACGGCGGCGATGGCGCGCGTGGTGCGGCCGGCGATGACCCTGAGTGAGCTGTTGCCGCGCGGCCGATTTCACGAGTCGCTGCAGACGCTGGTCACCCAGATGCTGGCCCGCGATCCGGCGCAGCGGCCGGCCGACGCCGGGGTCGTCCTGCGGGCCCTGCAGCCGATCGTCATCGCGATCACGCCGGGGATGCAGCTGGAGCTGTTCTCCGCCCGCCTGCTCGCGGTCGGCCCGACGGCGCTGTCGGCGATGGTCGACTCGACGGCAACCTTGAGCGGGCGCGAGACCAGGCCGCTCGCCGTGTTCCCCCTGCGCCGGCGCTGGTGGGTCGCCCCGTGCATCCTGGTCATCGTCGGGGCGGCGGCGCTTTTGTGGCAGAAGAAGCCGTCGCCCGGGCTGCTCGGCCAGGGCGCGGTGCGCGGGCTGCAGGCGCCCGAGCTCAAGGGGGCGGCGCTGCACTCGAGCGTGGCGTCCGAGCTGCGCCCCGACTCGGGAGCGGCCCCGAGCAGCGAACCGGAGCCGCCGCCCGCCGGCACGGTGCCGACCTGTGCGGAGGCCGGCGTGATG
>DAOMZC010001402.1:0-1800 GCA_035437965.1 Pseudomonadota bacterium | reverse complement strand
AGCAGCGGCTGCCCGCTCTTGCCGTCCCAGACCCGCAGGGTGCCGTCGGTGCCGCCGGTGACGATGCGGCGCCCGCTGGGCGAGAAGGTGGTGGCCACGACCTCGCCGGTATGCCCGATGAGCTGGGCGCGCATGTTGCCGAGCAGGCGATCCCACAGCTCGACCGTCGCGCTCTCGTTGGTCGTGACCATGCGCGCGCCGTCCTGCGACAGCGCCAGGATCTGGCTGTGCCGCGGGTGGCCGACCGGCTGGAACATCGGCTTGCCGGTCTGGCCGTCCCACAGCCGGGCGGTGCCGTCGGCGCTGATGGTCATCACCGCCCGCCCGCCGACCAGGGTGAAGCTGGCCGAGTAGACGGTGCCGGTGTGACCCTCCAGGGTGGCCAGCGGCTCGCCGGTGCGAGCGTTCCACAGCCGCGCCGTCTGATCGGCGCTGCTGGTGACGACGCGGCGGCTGTCCGGGCTGAAGGTGGCGTCCTTGATGGTCCCGCTGTGGCCGCGCAGCACCGCCACCAGCCCGCCGCGCTCGGCGGCCCACAGCTGCGCCGTGTTGGCCGAGGCGGTGACCAGCCGCTGGCTGTCGGCGCTGAAGCTCGCCCCCTGCACCGGCCCGTCGTGCCCCGCGAGCGTCGCCAGCGCCGCGCCGGTCTGCCCGTCCCACAGCCGCGCCGCGCGCCCCTTTTCGTCCTGGGTGATCGTCAAGATGCGCGACCCGTCCGGCGAGAAGCGCACGTACCAGAGGGGACCGCTCGGGTCGCGCAGGGTCGCGCTGCACGTCCCCTTGGCGGCGTCCCACAGGCGGGCGCTGCCGTCGTTGCTCTGCGACAGGATGCGCGACCCGTCGGCGCTCCACCAGGCCCCGGCGATCGGTCCGTCGTGGCCGCTGAGCTTGCGCACGAGGCCCCCGGTGCGGGCGTCCCAGGTCCGCAGCAGGCGATCGGCGCTGCCGGTGAGCGCCTGCTGGCCGCTCGGGCTGAAGGCGACCGTGGTGACCTCGCCCTCGTGGGCCAGGGTCGCCACGTGCTCCTGCAGGCTGGCGGCCAGCCGCGGCAGCATGAAGCGGACCGCGTCGTCGACGGCGCCGGTCTGGTAGGCGCGGTCGAGCTGCACCAGCGCCCCTGCCTGATCGTTGCGGCCCAGGCGCGCGCGCGCCTCCTCCAGGTAGCCGCGCAGCTGGCGGAGGCGGCCGAGCTCCTGCTCGTGCTGCTGCCGGCCTTGGTAGTAGCGGGGCCCGAGGTACCCGGCGGCGCCGAGCACGCCCAGGCCACCCAAAAGGAGCCACAGCTTGCCCAGCCCGCCGCTCACCGACGCACCCCAGCGGTCTCGGGCCGGCGGCGCGACGTTCTTGCTTCGGTAAGGAGCTGGCGGACAGGCACGACGATCGCCGCGGGGTGGCTCATGCCTACCACTTTAGCAGCGCCTCAGCCCGATCGTCGCGCCGGCGGCGCGGCGGCCTAGCAGGCTGAGGCAAAACTACGCCGCGACCCGAGTTCGCGTCCGGCCGTACTCACACGAGGCTGCTCCGCGCGGCCGAACGCGAACTCGGGCCGCTCGCTACGTTTTGCCACCGCCGGCTAGTGGACGGCGTGGCGCGGCGCGGCGCCGGGCGAGCTCGGGCCGAGGAACTGCTCGAGCACCTGCGAGGTCTCGCTGGACATGCGGGTGAAGCGCACCCCGCACGAGCGGCCCCCGGGGCTGCCCAGCAGGGCCATGCCTTCGGCGCGCAGCACGCGCTCGCTGCCGGGCAGCTGGAACTCCAGGACCACCGCGTGGTGCAGCTGATCCGGCTCGAAGACCCGGC
>DAOMZC010001401.1:0-1801 GCA_035437965.1 Pseudomonadota bacterium | reverse complement strand
CTGAGGGGCGCGGCACCGCGGACGTCGAGCCGCGCCGCCTGGTCGCCGTAGACGTGGCCGCCGAGCGGGTCCTGCTCGCCGAGCGCGGCGGCGGTCGCATCGACAGTGAAGGGCAGCGGGCCGCGGGCGCTGGCGTACAGGACGGCCAGGCCCATGGACTCGGACTCGACCACCTGCAGCTCATCGAAGGCACGCGCGGCAGCGGCGGCGATGCTGCTCCCCACCGGCCCCGTCAGCTCATCGCACAGGCTGAGCGCGACCACGCCGCCGGCGGCCAGGTGGGCGGCGACCAGCTGGTAGAAGCTCAGCGTGTGCAGGAGCGCGGTCTGCACGTGGTAGGGCGCCGGCACGTCAAGGACGATGAGCTGGTACAGGTCCCGGCGGCGTGAGAGGAAGCGCCGCGCGTCATCGATGACGAGCCGCACCTGACCCGCCGTGAGCTTATGGACGGCGGCGAAATCGCGGAAGCCGAGCTGCGCGACCTGCGCGTCCAGCTCGACCACGGTCACCTCATAGCCGAGCCGGTGGAGGTGTCCGGCGGTAGAGAAGCTGCCGCTGCCGACCACCAGGGCGGGGCCGCGGCTCGGCAGCAGACCGCCCGGCAGCTGGGCGAGGAGGCGCGAGAACAGGGTCAGCTCGCCGCTCTGAAAGTGCGCCACTCCGTCGAGGTACAGCGAGCGCGCCGGCGGCGCTGCGGCGTCCGGCGCGGCGTCCTGCACCACGTCGACCCGCTGGTAGGCCGAGTAGGCGACCGCGACGAGCTCCGGGGCCTTATGACCGCGGCAGCGCGAATAGAACAGCCGCGCCGCCTGGGCATCGAGCCGCGGGTAGCCAGCGCCCGCCGCCAGGGCCAGGGTGGCGACGACCAGGGTGAGGCCGCGGCGCCCGAGGAGGAAGTGGGCGACCAGCACCGCCAGGCCGTAATAGGCCCACAGGACCAGGCGCCACGACGGGCAGCACCGGATGAGCAGCAGCGCCAGCAGCGCTCCGGCGAGCTCGCAGGCGTACAGGCGGGGCAGGGCGACCGCGGCGGCGCGCAGCGGCAGCAGCGTCGCGTAGAAGCCGCACAGAAAGACCAGCTCGGCCGCCAGCAGCCCCACCGCCGCGGCGCTGGTCCCGGCGGGGCCGCACAGCGCGCCGACCAGCGCACGCGCCGAGACGGGCAGGGCAAGCTGGAGCAGCAGCGCCACCGCGCCCAGGGCATACAGCAGCGGGGCCGAGCGCAGCCGCCCGCTCAGCGCGTAGCCGAGGCTCGGCCCGAGCAGGGTCAGCACGCTCGTCCCAATTACCACCAGCTCGGTCGAAAACAGGGTCGAGCTGAGCTCGCGCGCGGCGACATACTGGATCAGCATCAGCGCGGCGCCGGCGGCGGTGAGCATGGCCTCGTCGGCGGTGGGGGGCCGGGGTCGCCACTTGATACAGCGGGTCGCAAACTCGCGAACACCGCGGCGCCGGGCAAGGACTGTTCCAGGCGGTTCAGAAGTATGTCCAGGCTGGGCCCCGCTTTGCGGCGCGCCGCACGGCTCGGCCCTGCCCAGGCCCTGCCCAGCTTCGCTTTGGGCCTCAACTTCTGGGTAGCTGTGCTTAGGCAAGGCGGTGCTCGGAGCTAAGAGGAATCAGTGCAGAGCCGGGCGAGTCCAGCGTCCGGGGCGCTGCTAGTGGCGCCCGCCCTTCCAGCCGCCGTGGCCGCCCTTCCAGCCGCCGTGGCCGTAGCCATGGCCGCGGCCGGGACCGTAGCCGGGGCCGCCGTAGAAGATGACGCCCGGCGGACCCGGGACGCCGATGACGACGCTCGGCGGAT
>DAOMZC010001400.1:0-1802 GCA_035437965.1 Pseudomonadota bacterium | reverse complement strand
AGCGCGGCGGCGTCGCGGTGCTCGTGCAGCGCCAGCGCCGGCGCGGCGGCGGGGTCGGAGAGCGGCGGGTGGTCCTTGGCCCACGCCGCAAGGTAGGGCTCGACGCCGCGCTGGTTGGCGAAGCGCTCGCCCCCGCCCCCGGGGAGGCGGCGGAAGGAGTGCGCCGACACGCCGAGCCCCAGGTACTCGCCGAGCGTCCAGTACAGGCGGTTGTGGCGGGCGCGGTAATCGACCGCTGCGCCGGGGCCGGGCGGGCGGCGGGCGAAGCTCGAGATCTCGTAGTGCTCGTAGTCGGCGGCGAGCACCTCGCGCACGCGGTCGTAGGCGTCGGCCTGCTGGTCGTCGCTCGGCGCGGTCAGCCGGCCGCGCCGGATCGCCGCCGCCAGGGCGGTGCCGGGCTCGATGGTCAGCTGGTAGAGCGAGACGTGCTCGGGCCGCAGCAAGAGGGCTGCCTGCAGGTCGTCGTCGAGCTCGCGGCGCTGCTGATCGATGAGGCCGATCATCAGGTCGAGCGACAGGTTGGTAAACCCCGCCGCCCGCGCCCGCGCGACCACGGCGTGCACGTCGTCCGGCTGGTGCTGGCGGCCGAGCTGGACGAGGTGGCGCGGCTGCAGCGACTGCGCCCCGATCGACAGCCGGTTCACCCCGGCCTGGCGCAGGGCGTGCAGCGTCTGGGAGTCGACGCCGGCCGGGTCGCACTCCAGGGTGATCTCCGGGGCGCCGCCGGGCGGGGGCGGGAACTCGGCGAGCACCGCGGCGAGCACCGCGGCGATGCAGTCGGGCCGCCACAGCGACGGGGTGCCGCCGCCCAGGTAGACGCTGATGGCGGCGCGGCCGGCGAACAGCGGCGCCTTGCTGCGCAGCTCGGCGCGGATCGCCTGCAGGTAGCGGTCGTGAGGGATCTGCTTGCGCACCGCCACGGCGAAGTCGCAGTAGGGGCAGCGCTGGCGGCAGTAGGGGAAGTGGATGTAGACGCCGAAGCGGGGCAGGGCGGTCGCGGGCGTGGCGGTCGAGCTTTGCATGCGCGGTCCCGGCATCATAGACGCTTGGCGCGGCCGCTGCCCGTCCGCCTGCGGCCGCGGGCCGGCGACGAGCCGCTGCACAGCGCGCTTCATCTTTCATCCAGGGGGAGGCTTGCGGTACAACAAGGACGTGCCTCAGACAGCTATTGCCGTGCGCAACCTCCTTCAGCTCATCGGCGGCTCGCCGCTCCTGCGGCTGCGTCGCCTGGCGGCAGCGGGCGGCGCGACCGTGCTGGCCAAGTGCGAGCAGCAGAACCCCGGCGGCTCGGTCAAGGATCGCATCGCGCTGTCGATGATCGAGGCGGCGGAGGAAAAGGGGCTCATCCGGCCCGGCGAGTCGATCCTCGTCGAGCCGACCTCGGGGAACACCGGCGTCGGGCTGGCCCTGTGCTGCGCCGTCAAGGGCTACAAGCTGGTCCTGACCATGCCCGAGTCGATGAGCCTGGAGCGCCGGAGCCTGCTGCGCGCCTACGGGGCCGAGCTCATCCTCACCCCCGAGCGGCTGGACATGGCCGGCGCGGTCGAGCGCGCCGAGGCGCTGGTGCGCAGCGACAGCCGCTACTACATGCCGCAGCAGTTCAAAAACCCCGCCAACCCCGAGGCCCACCGCCGCACCACCGGGCCCGAGCTGCTCGCCCAGCTGGGCGCGCTCGGTCGCCGCGTCGACGCCTTCGTCGCTGGCGTCGGCACCGGCGGGACGATCACCGGGGTCGGCCAGGTGCTGCGCGCGGCGTTCCCCGCGGTCCGCATCATCGCCGTCGAGCCGGCCGGCTCCCCGGT
>DAOMZC010001399.1:0-1802 GCA_035437965.1 Pseudomonadota bacterium | reverse complement strand
TTGAACGCCGACAGGTCGCCGTGAATCTTGCCGCACGACAGGAGCAGCCGGACCTGGTTGAAGATCTCGCGGTGCAGCTGCTCGGCCACCTCGCGCGGCAGCTCGAAATCGGCCAGCCGGGGCGCCGGGGCGCCGTTTTCGTCGACCAGCAGCTCCATGAGCAGGACATCGTCGTGCAGCATGAAGGGCCTGGGCACGCGCACCCCGGCGTGGAACGCCTCGCTCAGCGCCCGCACCTCGACGTCGCGCCAGCTCTCCTCGATAAGCTCCTTGCCGTAGCTGGTGCGCTTGCCCATCGCCCGCTTGTCGCGCGAGTTGCGGGTCTGGTTGCGCCCTTCGGTGTAGCTCGCCGTCGCCTTGAACGTCCGCTGCTCGCGCGCCTTGTAGACCTTGGCCGCCAGCAGCTCGCCCTGGCGCTCGACCACGAACACCGCCGCTTCCTTGCCGCTCATCAGTCGGCTTCTGACGGCGTCGATGACGCCATCCTCGATGAGAGTCTCTAGGGTATCTGGGAACGCCACGTCTCTCCTGCCTCGCGAGCACGCTTCGCGGTCACATCCTGCCTGACATCACCCGCCAAAGATCCCTGAAGATCTCAAAGATCTCAAATAGCTGCAGCAATTAATCGCCGCGGCCAAGGGTCGCGACCGTACCCCGAGCCGGCAGCGGCCAGCGACAGCAAGTCTAGGAGCTGCCGCCCCGTGCGGCCAGGGTCCACCGAGGCCCAGCCCGTCAGCCCGTCAGCCCGTCAGCTCAGTCCGCCAGACAATCGTCGGCCCGGCTGGGGAGAGCTCGGGTCGCCAGCGCCCAGACTCTCGCGGCCATCGCCGCGCCACCGCCGCAGCACCGCGCAGATCGGTTGCGTCCGGCGCCCCGGCCTGGGCACACTGAGCCTCAGCAGCATCGTCTTTACAAGGTCTACCCCCGCATGTCGACAACGATGTCCCGGCCGGATCGTAACTACAGCGCCCAAGAGCTCGCCGAGGTCCTGCGTCGCGTACAGCGCGCCGAGCGGACCAGCGGCGGCGCCCCCACCGCCAGCGCCCCCCGCGAGCAGGAGCCCGGCCTGAGCCGCAGCGAGCTCCTGGAGACCGCCCGCGAGGTCGGCTACGACGAGCGTCAGGTCAGCCTGGCGCTCATCGAGTACGAGGAAGATCGCCGCCTCGCCCAGGCCGCCGGCGAGCTCCGCCAGCTGAGCTACCGCCGCTTCAGCGGCCACTTGATCGTAGCGGCGGTCGTGAACGCGATGCTCGCCGCCACCGGGGTGTGGGCCGGCAGCCCGCTGTGGCTGGTGCTGGTCATGGTGCTCTGGGGGGCGCTGCTCCTGTCCCACCTGCGCGGGGTCGTGTTTCCCGATCCCGACCAGCTGCGCGAGCGCGCTCGCACCCGGCTCGCTCGGCAGCGCCTCAAGCAGAGCTCGCGCGAGCTCGGGCAGGCCCTCTCGCACGGGGCCGCCAAGCTCATGTCGGCGACGGCCAAGAAGATCGATACCCACATCGATCGCCTGTAATCTCGGCGCTCGCCGCGATGAACGTTCACGGCGCCGCGCGGGCAGCGTGTCGCTCGCCCGTCACCCGGGTGCCCGCCGCCGTGCACGTCCACGGGGCCGCGCGGGCAGCGTGGTGTCCAGTTACGCTGTACACGCGGAGCTCCTTGTCTCCCCGCCCTGATGGCTGCATGCTGCGCCCATGTCAGCGACCCATCTGGCCCTCCCGCGCACGCGGCGCAGCATCCGGGCTGTCGCCGAGGCGCTGTTCTCCGGCGCCGCCGGTGCCACCTGTCGCTGGTACTCGCACCAAGGC
>DAOMZC010001398.1:0-1804 GCA_035437965.1 Pseudomonadota bacterium | reverse complement strand
CCATTGCACGGTCACTTTGATGGGCACATCGCTCACCAGGATGCCGCCCCAGATGCCCGCCGCGTGCTCGATGGCCGCTTGCGCGTTCGGCGGCGTATCGAAGTAGGCGATGGTGAAGGTGGCGCAGCGGGCCTGCGCGAAGAGCGTTGATGCCAGCAGGAAGGAGAGGCAGGCGCGGATCATGGCACCAACTTACACCGCGAGCATGGGTAACAAGCGGAAGAGGTCGGGCTCGATGACCTTCTTCTCGGCGAGCGCGACCGCGTGCGGCGTGAAGGTCAACTCGCCCTTCACCACACCGACCACGCAATGCGACTTGCCGGACAGCAAGCCCTCCACGGCCGCTGCGCCCAAACGAGAAGCGAGCAGGCGATCGGCATGCGTGGGATTGCCGCCGCGCTGCAAGTGGCCCAGCACGCTCACGCGGATGTCGAACTGCGGGCATCGCTGCTTCACGCGATCGGCCAGTTTGAAGGCGCCGCCCTCTTCGTCGCCTTCGGCCACCACCACGATGCAGCTGCCTTTCTCCTTCGAGCGGTTCTCCAGCACGCGCACCAGTTCGTCCACATTCTCCTTGCGTTCGGGCACCATCACGTATTCCGCGCCTGCGGCGACTCACCGACCGCGGTGAACGCACCGACCGCGGTGAACGCACCGACCGCGGCGGGCGCACCGACCGCGGCGAGCGCGCTGAGCGGAGCGACCGCGGCGAGCGTACCGAGCGGAGCGACCGCTCTGAGCGCGGCGACCGCACCGAGCGCGGCGAGCGTAGTGACCGCAGCGAGCGGGGCCGTGGGGATAGGGCCGCCGCTGATGCCGAAGAGACCTCGGGAGCCGGATCTCCCGCCAGCGGGACCGCGGGCGCCCCTCCCACCGCTGCTCAGACGACTGCAGCGATCGCCAGCCCGGCAGTCACTGCCCTAACAAGCCCTGCAGCAAGCGCTTTAACGAGCCCGGCTTTCACAGCCCTGTCGCCCCCGCCCGCCGCTCAAGAGCTGCCGCCGGCCGCCCCAGTCGCGCCGCCCACCGCCGCCGCAAAACTGCCCACCGCCGCCCCGCTGCCTGCCAAGGCCCCTGCCAGCGCAGAAGGCGAGGCGCGCGCCAGCGACCCGCAGCAGCCGGAAGACGCCGGCCCCATTGCTCCGCAAGGCAGCCAAGGATATCGTCAAGAGTAGTTTCCGCGCGGCAGCCGCTTGGGTCCGGGGCCTTGCACTTGGGCAAGCCCGATCACCCACAAGACCTGAAAAGCAATTAGCGGACCGTCGCCCGCGTGACCCAACCCGGAGCTATTCATGGCAGCAGGCGCCTTCGTCCCCCGAGCCGAGCGAGTGAGCATCAACCAGGAGTTCGCCGTGGTTGAGCAGCACCTCTCGGAGTACGTCACCGATCTGTCGCGCACGGGGGCGTTCATCCGCTCCAAGGACCCGCTGCCGGTCGGTACCCGGGTAAACCTCAAATTTTCACTGCTGCTCGACGAAATTGAGGTGATCGAAGGGGTGGGCGAGGTGGTGCGGGTGCAGAAGCTGCCGCAGGGCATGGGGGTCATCTTCCGCCGGCTCAGCGAGTCGTCGATAAAGCTCCTGGACCAGCTCTGCCGCGAGCCGGCAGGCGGACATTAACTCGGTAATCGATCGAAGGTGAGTGGCTCGCAGGACTTGATTACCATGGGGCGCTCGGCCCACCCTCTATCATCCGGCCCGGCGGGCTGGAACCTAACCCGCGCGGGCAGCGCCCGCCGCGCTTGCTGCGTGCAGCGGCGTGGCGCGCCGGCCTTGGTTGAGCACGAGCGTTCCGTTCGCTGCGG
>DAOMZC010001397.1:0-1806 GCA_035437965.1 Pseudomonadota bacterium | reverse complement strand
AGCGGCGCCTCGGCGCTGAGCCCGCCCACCACCACCCGCAGGCGGTGCGTTCCGGGCACCACGCCGGCCGCCGGCAGGGCCACCCCATCGACGAGTACGGTGGCGAGCTGTCCCGGCGGCGCCTTGAGCTGCGGCAGGCCACCGGCCTCCAGGCGGACCACGCCGTCGGCCTCCAGGTTTGGCACCTGGGCGATGAACAGCCGGCGCGGCACGCTGGGGACGCCGATCGCCCCCAGGTCGTCGATCGCCGAGACGCGGAGCAGGTAGCTGCCGACCTCGATGCCGCGCAGCTCGCGGCTGTGCCGCGGCACCGCGACCTCGCTGGTCATGATCACCACCGGCGGACTGTCGCCATCGCTGCGCAGGAGCTCGAGGCGGTAGCGCTGGGCCCCGATAACCGGCTGCCAGCGGGTGTTGAGCTCCAGCGGCCCCTGGCCC
Source organism: Pseudomonadota bacterium (assembly GCA_035437965.1). GTDB lineage: Bacteria > Myxococcota_A > Polyangia > Palsa-1104 > JAEUJZ01 > CALFML01. The sequence continues at coordinate 1,368 of DAOMZC010001397.1, read as the reverse complement.
TGCAGGAGGAGCTCGGCGGTCGTCGCCCACGCCGGGGCCGCCAGCAGCGACTTCGCCGGCGGCGGCGGCGCCCCCTTGACCCAGCGCGCCCCCTGACCCGTGTTCACCGCCGGACCCCACGAGATCGTCGGGCTGCCCGGCCGGGCGACGCCGTCATAGACCATGACCACCAGCGCGTCCCCGTCGAGCCGCACCAGCGCGTCCCGGACCTTCAGCGGAAAGCTTCCCGGCGGCCCCTGCACGTACAGCGGGCGCGGCTCCTTGCCCGGCTTGGGCACGAGCTGGATCTCGCCGCGCAGGAGCCCGATCGACGCCACCCCCAGGACCGAGACCGCGCTCCCCTCGGGCACCAGGATCTGCATGCCGCTGTCCAGGGACAGCTCGGCGGCGCCGGAGCGGACGATGACCTCTTCGTTGCGGGCGAGCGACAGCGGCAGCGGCGCCGTGAGCAGCTCTTCCTGGCCCGTCACGCGACGCCGCAAGACCTCGCCGCGCGACGCCGTCAGCTTCATCACCGCGGCGGACTGCGGGCTTGCGGCGGGTCCGGCGGTGGCCGGGCGCGGCTGGGCCGCAGGGGTCGCTGGTGGTTGTGGCTGCGCTCCCGCCCGCGAGCCGGCCACCACCAGACAGGTGAGCCCCAAGCCGAGCGCCAGCAGCTGCACCGGCCGCCGGCCCCAGAGGGTTCGCGAGCGCGCCGCCCCGTACCCAGCCCGGCGGCTTGCACCTATGTACCCAGGGTTAGGCATGACAAAAATTCCCGAGATTTTGTCATGATAGATGAACTTCGCCCCGCGCATGGCGGCAAAAAGCCGCCGCGCGCCGCGATTGTCGGCAAGGCCGGCCCCGCCGCAAGCTGGAGCGCCCGGAGGAGACGGAATGGGCCTGCGCAGGTGGAGGGCGGGCAAGTGAGGCGGCCGGAACCGCCTTGCAGTTGCAAGCCGACTACCAGCGGTTGCGGATCACCCCCTGCTGCGGACCCGTGGCTTCGATGAGCGCGCCCTTGCGATCGCCGGCCGTGTTCCCGCCGGCGGGACCGGTAGGACCGGCAGAGTAGTCGACGTGCGTGGGCCAGCGCTGGTTCTGCGTCGGTGAGGTCGTGGCCCGCTCCTGCAGCCGGGCCCCCGCCGAGGGCTTGTCTTTGGCCGCCCCGGGAGCGCCCGACGAGCTGGCGCCCGCGCTTGCCAGCGGACCGCCGTTGCGGGCGGCGATCTCGCGCCGGATCTCTGCCGCGCTTGGGGCCAGCGGCAGGTGGGTGCGGCGGGCCGGACCGGCGGCGCCGCCCTTGGTCACCGCCAGGCCCGAGCGGCTCGCCGACGGCTGCTTGCTCGGGCTCGGACCGGTCGCCGGCTGGGCGGGAGCGGCGGGGGC
>DAOMZC010001396.1:0-1807 GCA_035437965.1 Pseudomonadota bacterium | reverse complement strand
ACCTGGGCGCCGCCGAAGCTGCGGTTGGCCAGGGTGCCGCCGTACTCGCGGGCGAACGGCACGCCCTGGGCGGCGCAGTGGTCGATGATGAGGTTGCTCACCTCGGCGAGGCGGTAGACGTTGGCCTCGCGGGCGCGGAAGTCGCCGCCCTTCACGGTGTCGTAGAACAGGCGGAACACGCTGTCGCCGTCGTTCTGGTAGTTCTTGGCAGCGTTGATGCCGCCCTGGGCGGCGATGCTGTGGGCGCGCCGCGGGCTGTCCTGGAAGCAGAAGCACTCGACGCTGTAACCGGGCTCGCCGAGGGTCGCCGCCGCCGACGCCCCGGCCAGGCCGGTGCCGACGACGATGACCGTGTACTTGCGCTTGTTGGCGGGGTTTACGAGCTTGAGCTGCGACTGGTAGGTGCGCCACTTGGCGGCGATCGGCCCGCCCGGCACCTTGGCGTCGAGGCGGAGGTCGGCCTTGGGCTCGCCGGGCGCTTCGGCGGGCGGGCTGCTGGTTCGGCGCGCGCCCGGGGCCGGGGCCGCCGCGCTGGCAGTCGGAGTGGAGGTGGGCATGGCAGCGACTCCTTAGCCGGCGCTCGGCATGAGGCCGAAGTAGATGCTCAGCGGCAGCGACGAGAAGCCGAGCACCACGAGCACGATGAGGGTCTTGGCGGCGCCGCGCAAAAGGCCATTGTAGGCGCTGTGGTGGATGCCGAAGGTCTGTAGGAGGCTCTGCGCGCCGTGCCACAGGTGCAGCCCCAGCGCCGCCATCGCCAGCACATAACCGCCAACGAGGATCGGGCTCTGGAACGCCGCCGTCACCATCGCGTAGACATCATGACGGCCGGCGCTGTCGAAGGCGAGCGACTGCTCGTTGTGGACGAGCAGGAACGTGAAGTGCAGGAGGTGATAGCCGATGAAGGCGAGCAAAAAGAGGCCCGAGGCGAGCATGAGACGCGAGGCGAGGCTGGCGCGCAGCGTCCGGTTCCGCGCGTAGCCCTTCGGACGGGCGGCGCGGTTTTTCCCCCACAGCAGCACCCCGGTCACCACATGGCCGGTCAGAAAGACGATGAGCCCGATGCGCACCGGCCAGGTCAGGCTGGGGTGCTGGTGGAGGAACTCGGCGTAGCTGTTCATCTCCTCGGGGCCGGCCAGCATCTTCAGGTTGCCGGCCAGGTGCCCGACGACAAAGCCGAGCGTGAAAAGCCCGCTGACCGCCATGAGCAGCTTCCTGCCGATGGAGGTCTTCAAGATCCGCAGAAATCGACTCATCGACTATCCTTCGTCTCCCTCATCATCATGCCTTACACCGGGTCGCGGTGCCCGGCCAGCCCGGGCCTGCCGCCGGCCTCGCCAGGAAGAATACCCAAGCTGCCGGGGTTTTGTCGCATTTGCGCCCGCACTTGGCCGCTGTTAGCTTAATTCGATGTCTTCGGCCAGTGCCCCCCGCCCGGTGTCGCCAAGCCAGCAGGTCCGCGCGCGCTACCGCCGGGTCCGGACGCAGGCCGCGACCACCGCGACCGAGGTCCTCGGCGACCTGCGGGTCCTCGCGGGGAGCCCGGTGGAGCAGCGCATCGCGCCGTCGGGGCCGCCGGGGTCGCTGCGCGCCTGGCTGCACCAGGTGGCGCAGGGGCTGCTGCAGCCGCTGCATGCGGCGCGCCTTCTCGCCGGGGATCGCGAGCTGCTCGGGGAGGCGCTGCTGCCGGCGCTGCTGCTCCTTGGGTTCTGCCTCGGCGCGGGGTTCCTCGATGCCCTGGCCAGCGACGAGCCGGGGTTTCTGGCGACGATGCTCAAGACGGGCCTGCGCAGCTTCGCGGTGCTCG
>DAOMZC010001395.1:0-1810 GCA_035437965.1 Pseudomonadota bacterium | reverse complement strand
CCTGGTCATCATCAACAGCGGACCGGACATGGTTCCGCGGACCCTGCGCATGTGGCTGGCGCTCAAGGTGCGGGTCGCGCTGCTGCGGCTCGGCGGGCCGGCCTACCTGGCCCGGCTGCTGGCGCAGCGGCTGTTTCCCAAGCCCGAGCAGGCCGAGCTGCGGCAGCGGCTGCAGACTTCCATCGCGGCAAATGATCCGGATGCGTACCTGCGCGCCACCCGCGGACTGATCGGCTGGACTGTCCTCGACCGCCTCGCCGAGATCAGGTGCCCGGTCCTCTGCCTGGCTTCCGATCATGACTATACTCCGCTGTCAGAAAAGCGCGCCTACCTGAGCCTACTTAAAAATGCGCAGCTGGTGGTAATTAGGGATTCCGGTCACGCCGCGCCCATGGATCAGCCGGCACAAGTGATCGCGGCCATCACGAGCTTTCTCCGCGCAGTCCTAAACAGTCCCTAAGGTCGAGCTGCCGCGGCAAAAGTAGCCGACTGTAGAGGCGGAAAATTCTGCTCTGCGCCGGGGCGCAGTTTAGTCCTTTTTTTTCCGCTCTTTTGGCGACATAATACAAAGCTTGATGCAGGGCAACTCAGGCAAGTCTGCGGTAGAGATAAGTGGTACCCCATTCGAGTGGGATGCCGATGCCGGTACGCTGAGCTGCTTCGGCATACCGACCGCGATGTTCTGGCTCGACCCGTCGATGCTCCGGATGCTGCAGCCGCTCGTCGACGAGATCGGCGTGCCGCTGTACCGGATGCTGGTGGCCTACGAGTCCAGCGTGGGCAGTAAACAGGACTACGACGCGCTCATCAAGGACTTCGGCAGCCGTTTCGAGGATGGGTTTCTCAACTGGGGATACACAGTACGCTCGGTCGGCTGGGGAAGCTTCGCGCTGCCGATGTTCGACCGGGCGGGGTGCCGGGCGACCGTGCGGGTGAAGAATCCCTGGGAGCTGCGCATGCAGGTGAAGGTGAAGGAGAAATGGGGGTGTCCGTTCCTGTTCGGCAAGATCGTCGGTATCTTCTCGCTGGGGCTCGGCGTCAACTGCTGGGCGGATGAAGTCGCAACCGTCGATGACGATGGGACGCCGGTGCTCGAGCTGCACGTCCATGCCTCCGAGCGGACGATTCCGGCGGAGCTTGCCGCGCAGCGGCGCATCCGCGATGACGAGGCGCGCCGGCCGCTGGAGGAGAAGCTCGCGCTCATCGAGCGGCAGCAGGAGGCGATTCGGGCGATGGCGACGCCCATCCTGCAGGTCTGGGAGGGAGTGCTGGCGCTGCCGATCATCGGCGTGGTCGACAGCCGCCGCGCCAACGAGATTACCGCCAGCCTGCTGAACACCGTGGTGCGGACGCAGGCCCGCTACGCCATCATCGACCTCACCGGGGTCGAGCTCATCGACGCCGGCACCGCCGATCACTTCTCCCGGATCATCCGCAGCATTGCGCTGCTTGGGGCCGAGTGTCTAATCTGCGGCATCCGGCCCGCGGTGGCCCAGGCGATGGTCTCCATCGATGCGCAGACGGGGTCGGCGCGGACGTTCGCCACCATGCAGGCGGCGCTCCAAGACATCGTCGCCACGCGCCGGTGAGCCCGGCCGACCGCGGCACCCTGGACGGTCTGCCGCGGTCGTCCTGACTGTACGCGATAGTGTGAGTCCGTGCGGCTGACCTACAGCTTCGTTCCTGGTTGACTGGAGTGGCTGGGAGGCGGCCGCGCGGGCGGCCCGCGAGCAGGGCGAGCGCCTCATCTGGGAGCGGGTGGCGCCGGAGGCGGGGTGCCGCAGGCGCCAGGACCCGCTCCGGTTCGTAT
>DAOMZC010001394.1:0-1811 GCA_035437965.1 Pseudomonadota bacterium | reverse complement strand
CTGGCCGGGGCGGGCGCCCGGCTGGCGCTGCTCGGGCGGACCGCGGCGACCCTGCAGGCGGTCGCGCGCGAGATCGGCGCCGCCGGCGGCACCGCCGAGGCGATCGCGACCGATATTACCGACGAAGACCAGCTTGAGCGCGCGGTCGCCCGGGTAAACGAGCGGCTCGGCGGCGCCGACATCCTCATCAACAACGCCGGTGAGGCGCCGGTGGGGCCGCTGTTGCAGACGCGGGCCGCCGACATCGAGAAGCTGCTGCGACTCAACGTGGTCGCCGCCATGAGCTGCGCCCGCCTCTTCGGGGCCGGCATGGTGGAGAAGCGCCGCGGTCGGGTGATCAACATCGCCTCGGTCGTCGGGCTCAGCGGTGAGAGCAACACCTGCCTCTACGCCGCCAGCAAGGGCGCCCTGATCGCCTTCTCGCGCACCCTGGCCGTGGAGTGGGCGCGCTACGGGATCACCGTAAACGCGGTCGCCCCGGGTTATTTTCGAACCGATCTGAACGCCGCGGCCCTCGACGATCCCGAGGTGGGCGAGCGGCTGCTCAAGAAGATTCCACTGCGGCGGGTCGGACAGCCTGCCGAACTCGGGCCACTTTTAGTATACTTGTCGTCGGATGCATCAGCTTTTATGACCGGTTCGGTGCTGGTCATCGACGGCGGACAGGTGGCACGCTAGTGGCAAATCTGCTGGTCATGATGGAATTTTTTCGCGGCGAGCTGCTCCCCGCCTCTCTGGAGGCGCTGGGGCAGGCGCGGCGTCTGGGCACGGCTTTCGGGCTGTCGGTGTACGCGCTGGTTCCTCTGCCGTCCGAGCCGGACAGCGGGGACGAGGATCTCACGGCGCGCTGCGGCCGCTACGGGGCTGACAAGGTCGTCATGCTCACCGGGGAGGGGCTGCAGAGCGAGGGCGAGATGCGCTTTGCCTGCTACTCGGGGGCGCTCTTGGCGGCGTGCGCGCAGCTGCCGCCCCGGCTGTTCCTGCTCGGCGACACGCCGGCGGCGCGCGACATCGCGCCGCGGCTGGCGTCGCGCCTGGGAGCGGCCTACCTGCCGCGCGGCGCGGCGCTGGAGATCGACGGCCAGCTCGTCCTGTGCGACGAGACCGGCGAGCACGTGACCGTCGACGGCGAGGCGGCGACCGACGAGACGATGCCGCCGCCGGCGCCGGCGCCGGTGCTGATGACGGTGCCGCCCGGTCGCTTCCAGCTCGCCAGCGGCGCCCAGGACGCCGAGATGCTGATCATCGCCGCCGCCGACAGTGTCCAGACCTCGGACGCGACGCCGGTCGCGGCGGCGGGCTTCACCGAAGAGGGGGTGGACTTGCTGCCGCTCTCCTCTCGCCTGGCCGGGCCGGGGCTCGGGGACGAAGAGGGGGACGCGATGGCCCCGGCGCTGTGGCGGCTGCACGAAAACGCCGACGGGCAGCTGGAGTACCCCGACGCCGCGCAGTACCACATCGCGCTGGAGACCGAGGCCAAGCAGTCGGCCTTCGCGGACTACGCGCTGACGGTCGCCGAGAAGGATCTGGCCGGGACGCGCGCCGCGCTGCTCACCCAGCTGGCGCAGCCCGCGCCGCCCAAGCCGGCCATCAAGTGGTCCTCGCGCAGCGGCTTTGACGAGCTCTCGCACCTGACGCCGACCGGCGAACTGGACGGCTGGGGAACCAGCGACCTCATCCCCACCGGCGATACGGACACCACGCGCGAGGTCGCCGCGGTCGCCCCAGCACCGCACCCGGCGGAGGAGCCGGCGCCGCCGCCCGCCGCCCCGGCGCCCGCGGCAGTGCGCAGCGCCGCCGCCGTACCGATC
>DAOMZC010001393.1:0-1811 GCA_035437965.1 Pseudomonadota bacterium | reverse complement strand
CTCTCGCCGAAGCCGGGGAGGTCGAGCACCACCGGGCGGTAGCGGTCGGGGATGTGGCGCGCGAGCAGCGTGAAGTTGTCCTTGTCCGCGCCGAAGCCGTGCACCAGCACCATCGGCTCCCCGCTACCGCGGTCGAGGTAGACGAGGTCGTGGCCGCCGGCCGTGACCCTGTGCTCGACCAGCCGCGCCGCCTCGCGGTACTCGCGCTTCTTCCACTCGACCAGCCGGGCCGAGACCGTCGAGCACGACGCAAATCCGAGGAAAAGTAGAACCCAGAGCAGCCGCAGGGGACGACAGACCATGGCCCAACCTACGAGCTCCCTCCGTTTTCGCCAACCGAAATCTCCGGCTGGCTCTGTCGGCTCCAGCGTAGTCAGCTAGCGCCCGAGTTGTTCCGCAGCCGTTCCCGCTAGAGGTTTTGCAAGGCCGGTCAGCGACGGGAGCTAACCACCAGGACCTTGAGCCGAGTAACGCAGTGCTCGAGAGAGAATACTGAAGAACCGTTCCGCGACTGGGCGAAATGTCTGCAGCTCGCAGGCTTGGGCGCGAACGCTTCCAAGAGGTAGCGGTGTCAGCTCTTGGTGCGGAGGTAAAGTAGGGCGATCGTTGCCAGGCTCACCAGGATGCCCACGCCGTGGCGGATGCGCTCACGGCGAAAGTAGCGGCGCTGGGCGTCGGCGGCCGTCGGATCGGCGGCGCGCTCGGCGGCCAGCCGGCGTCGCAGGATGCGCGGGAGCCAGACCCAGAAGCATAGCTCGATGAGGGTGGCGAAGAAGATGAACGCTGCGGCCACCCCGGGCACTCGCGCCGCCCGGTAACCCACGGGCATGGCGAGCGAGCAGAGGCCGACACACAGCACGGTCGCGACGGCGAAGCGGCGCAGACTCGCGCGCTCCGCATCGTCTTGCGCCGCCCGGTAGAGGAGGCGCCATGGAAGCAGGACTCCGGCAGCGCCCAGGAGCGATCCGGCCAGACCGCCGCCAAGCGGAGCCAGGAGCTTGGTCAGCGCGCCGCTGTGGGCCGCCGTTCCCAGGGCCAGGCCGCCGGCCGCTGCCGGTGCCGGTGCACCCACCGCGAGCATGCCGAGGACCGCCGCGGTGAAGGCGGCGCCGGGCCTAGTGCGCGCAAGGATTCCGGCAGCGTTCACCAGGAGATCCTGGCGTAGTCGCTCCCGGGCGCGCGACAGGCGCTTCTTCACCGTGTCCTCGCGCAGGTCCAGCAGCGCCGCCACCTGCTCGACCGACTGACCCTCGCGGTAGTAGAGCGTAAGTACCTCGCGCGCCTCATCGGGCAGGCGCTCGAGCGCATCGGCGAGCGCCTGCCGCTCTTCGGTGGCGATGAGCTGCTCGGGAGCCAGGGGTCGCGGGTCGGCCGCCGTCACCAGCAGCGGGTCGAGCCGCTCAGCAACGACGGCGGCGCTGGACCGACGGCGGCGCAGGACATCGCGGGCCTGGTTGCGGGTAAGCTGCCGCAGCCAGGGGCGGAAACTCGTCGGGCTGCGCAGGCGTCCGAGCCCCTTCCACACGGCGAGAAAGACCTCCTGCGCCACATCCTCGCTGGCGCTGAGGTCGCGCACGATGCCCAGGGCAATCGAGCACACGAGCGTGCGATGGCTGTCGATGAGCCGCGCGTAGGCGGCCCGATCCCCGTGCGCTGCCGCCTGTACCTCGCACTCGAGCAGCGGTGTGGCACTCACTGGTGAAGCCTCCTGATCGCCATGATCGGTCTTGGCCCTCACACGATAGCCGGATAGCTGAGAAGCAGGAAGCCCGCCGCGATCATGGACACGAGCAGCCACAGGACCTGCTTGC
>DAOMZC010001392.1:0-1811 GCA_035437965.1 Pseudomonadota bacterium | reverse complement strand
GCAGCGCGCCGCCGGGCGGCTCCGCCGCCAGAGCATCGATCTCCAGCGCCCGGCGGCGCCGCGCCCGCGCCAGGCTGAAAAAGCCGGTCAGATCGATCGCCGCCAGCACCACTACCGCCAGCCCACCGAGCCACAGCTTGTGCCCGACGTAGGTCTGCAGCGAGCTCGCCGCGGCGACCAGCGCCACCAGCGCCAGCGCCGCGCCCAGCCCCCAGCGTAGCCGACTCACGTCCACCCCCGGGCCGCTTCGGCGAGGGCGGCCGCGACGTCGAGGAACGGTCGCTCGCCGGGCAGCAGGCAGGGCTCGCCCGACTGGACCCGCAGCCGCACCAGCATCGCCAGCCGTCGCTCGATAAGGTCGATGAGGCCGAGCGCCGCCGCCAGCGTGATGCGGACCTCCAGGCCGATCGCGTGGCGGGCGGGGTCCGCCTCCAGCTCCAGCGCCGCAGCAGCCCTGGCGATCGCGGTCGCCTCGTCGTGCAGCGCGGGGTCCATGACCGCGACCTCGTCGAAGGTGTCCCAGGCGACCGCCGCGTGCTGCAGCGCGCCGGTGAGGGCCGGCTCCAGCCGACTGGCGAGCTCCGCGAGCAGCCGCCCGAGCCGCCCCCGCAGCGCCGCCGCGTCCACGGCCTCTGCGTCGCGCACCGGCGCCCGCGCGGCGATCGAAAAGGGCGGCGCGGGGCGTCGCTCACCCGGCAGGGAGCGCGCCATGTCGACGAGGCGTTCGAGGGATCGGGCGTACACGGCGGCGCATCTTATTCGCCAAGCGGCCAATGCACAACCTCCCAATGCACAAGCTCCCGATACACAACCTCCCAATCCACAACCTCTCTGACGAGCCGCCGCTCGCTGGCCGCGGCGGGCCCGCAGGATGCGAGCCTGGGTCAAGATGCAGGCGCCGGCCGGCAGCGAGCTGACCCACCTTGCGGTCAGCCAGCGGGCCAGCCTCGGTAACTGGCGGCACTCCCGGCATCCCGTGGTAGCGTAGCTACGCGGGCCGTACTCAAGGAACTCCATGTCAGCCGATCTCCTGCCGCGCCGCCTGTACTACGTACCGATCGTGCATACCCAGGAAGACCTGGGCAGCCTCGCCGAAAGCGCGCAGGCGCAGACTACGGCGCGCCTCGGCGCGGCGGCGTGGGAGGAGAAGCAGCGCGCCGGCGCCGAGTATTGGGAGCGAGTGGCGAGCTGGGTCGACGCGCTGCCGTCCGAGCTCCCCGGATTTCGCCTGTACCAGGACGGCCTGCCGGTGTGCGGCAGCGAGGATCGCATCGTTGCCGAGCTGGCGGACAAGGGCAGCCGGAACTACCGCCTGCTGACCCGGCTGATGCAGCGCGGCGCCGTGCTCATGGGCACCGAGTCGCCGAACCTGCTGCGCGAAGAGTACGAGCTTGTGCAGCAGCTGCTTGCCGAGAGCCGGGTTCCGCCTCCCCACAACCCGGCGGAGCTCCTGGCACGCCGGGACGGGTTCATCGCCCTGCGGATCGCCCAGACGCTGCTGCCGGGAGAGACCGGTATCCTGTTCATCGGCGCGCTGCACCGCGTCGCGCCGCTGCTCCCGAGCGACATCCAGATCTCCTACCCGCTCGCGCCGCGCTCATCCGGCGGCTAGCTTCCTCATCCGGCGCCGCGGCGGCCAGCGCGGTACGGTAGTATGGCTCCGCCCTCAGTGCGCGCTTGGCGATGAAAGCTTCCAGGAACTTCCAGCTCACGGTCAGATATCGGCTTCGCGACGGGGATCTCAAGGCGTACTGTCCACCGCGGTCTGTTCACTCCGTCGAAACGATGCCGCCTGGGTTTCCAGCGCTGGG
>DAOMZC010001391.1:0-1813 GCA_035437965.1 Pseudomonadota bacterium | reverse complement strand
CGCCGTCCCGCGCGAGCGGCTGGTGCAGATTCCCCACTCGTTCTTCGATGTCGGCACCCTGGAGCTCGGGATGGAGCTCGCCGCGGTGGCGCAGGCGCGGGCGCTGTTCGTCAACACCGTCCACCGCTTCCAGGGCGGCCGGCCGCAGCCGGGCGAGGACGATCAGCCGGTGGACGCGCCGGCCGACCTGGCGCACCAGGAGCTGACGTTCTTTCAGGGCTTCACCATCGCCGCGCTGGCGGCGCTGCCGCAGCTGCAGGTGATCCAGCTGCACGGCTTTGCCGACGGCGGGGTGCCCGAGTGTCCGCAGGCGCTGGTGGTGGTCAGCCCGGGCGCGGCGCCGGCCGGCGCGGTGGAGGCGGCGCAGGTGAGCGAGCGGCTCGGGGCGCTCTTCGGTTCCGACAAGGTCCTTCTTTATCCGCGCGACACGCGCCGCTACGGCGCCCAGCGCAACGTCCAGGGACGCGCGGTCGCCGCCGCCGGGCGGGGGACGTTTTTGCATATTGAGCTCTCTCATACTCTACGTACCCGGCTGAGCGACGATGGCGCCCTGCGCCGCGCGTTCATCGCCGCGGTCATTGGCGGAGGCGCGCAGTGAGAAAGTCGGTGGCTGTGCTGCTCTGTTTGGTCGTGGGCACGGCGGAGGCGGCGGCGGGGCCGGTCCAGGTCGGTGGCGCCGAGGTAGCCTGGAGCGCGCCGCAAGAAGGCGCCGTCCTGGAGGTCGGGAGCGGGGTCGAAAAGGCGGTCTCGCTGCGCGGGCCGCGGCGGCTGCCGGCGCGCGGCTGGCTGGTCGCGCGGGTGCGCGCCGGCGACCTGGCCTGGGTCCACCTCGACGGCGATCCCGAGGGCAAGGCGGTGCGCTTCGCCTTTCTGACCGGCGGCGTCGAGGGCGCCGCGGCGGTGGAGGCGGTGCCCGAGCGGCGGGGGAACGGGGACTTCGTGTTCCGCTCGCCGATCGGACCGCAGACCCGGCTCGGGCTGCGCGTCGCCACTGGACAGGCCGCGCCGCGCGCCCAGGTCTGGGTCGGCGCGGTGCAGAGTCCGGGCTTCCGCTGGGAGCTGTGGGAGGATAAGACCAAGGCGTGGGCGGCCCGCCTGCAAGGTCCGCCGCCGGCGCCGCCGGATGTGGTCGGCGAGCCGCTGGTCGATCGGCTGGCGCTCGTCGCCGACGCGGTGACGCTGGCGCAGGCGGAGTCGCCGCGTCCCGCCCCGCAGGCGGCCGCGGCGCTGCTCACCGCCGAGGCGCTGCTTACCGATCAGCTGTCGCGCGAGCCGCTGTATCCCTACTTCCGGCGCTACGAGCTGACTCGCGCGGTGGCCGGCTCGCGGCCGGTGCAGAAGATCGAAGACCAGCGCATGTTCGCGGCAAGCGCCGGCGAGCCGGTGCGCATCACCGTGGACGGCCCGGGGTTTCTGCGCATCGAGGCGCGCGCCCGCTTCGCCGACGCGACGACGCCGCACGGGGCGGTGCCGCTGCAAATGCTGCTGCGCGCCGGCGGCCGCCTGCTCGCGGTCGGCGCGGAAGAAGTTCTGTCCAAAGATCCGACGGACCCCGGGCCGGGGCCGATCTCGTCGCGGCGCCGCATCGTGGTCGTGGCGGCGCCGGGCCGGCACACCTACGAGCTGCAGCTGAGCGGCGGGCCGGCGTGGCTCGGCGTCATCATGCACACCCGCGCCACCCACGCCGAGGATCTGGCCAGCCACGCCGAGGACATCCCGTGGCTGCTGCAGCGGGCGGGCACGGCGACCGGCCTTGTCGGCGAGCTGCTGAGCGGCGAGGCGAGCTTCCTCGCGCTGCAGGATGAGCGCGCCC
>DAOMZC010001390.1:0-1814 GCA_035437965.1 Pseudomonadota bacterium | reverse complement strand
GCTCCTGCACCCTCGCCATGGACTATCACCAGTGCAACGTCGACACCGACTGCGCCGCTGCGGACGGGAGCCCGCAGTACTGCACCTCGGACGGCCTCTGCCTGGCAAGCACCCCCTCAGAGCGGCTGTGCACCCAGACGATTCCGGAGCGGCCGGCGCCGAGCGCCGTCCATATAGGCGCGCTGCTCGACCTGCGCATCGTAAACGGGCAGCCGGTCGAGCAGCTGCCGCTGCTGGCCCTTGAGCTTGGGGTCGGCGAGATCAACAGCGCCATCGAGCTCGATGGCATCCTGCCGCTCGCCATCGATGTGTGTAATGTGGGGACCTCACCCATCGATGCCGATAATGCGACGCGGATCCTTATCGATCGCGGCGTGGTCGCGATCATCGGACCGAACTCCGCGGCGGCGGCGACCGACATGCTGTCGCGCATCAAGGCGGCCGGCGTACCGGCGATCTCGCCGGCGATCACCGACTCGGGGATCGCCAGCGCGGCCAGTCAGGGCCTGTTCTTCCGGCTCGCCCCGGTGGAGGCCGAGCAGGGCCTGCAGCTGGTCACCCAGCTGACGAACCTGGCCGGGGGCATGAGCACCGCGGAGCTCGGCCTGCTCAACGTGCAGACAAACTACGGCAACAACATCCGCAACCGCTTCACGGCCGAGTGGCAGCGCCGGGACCCGCTGCGCAACAAGACCTCGAACTTCTATCAGTACGTGGACGGCAACTCCGACCTGCTGGCAAGCACGACCTCACTCCTGGTCCAGGCGATGCCGCGGTACGCGGTGCTCATCCCGGGCAGCGATAGCGTGGCGGCGGTCAGAGCCCTGGCGGCTCTGCCGCTCGACCCCAGGGACCCCACCGGCTCGACGCCGCTGCTTATGAGCTCCAGCGGCCGCACCGCCGAGCTCCTGGCGGCGGCCCGGTCGGGCTCCCCCGAGCTGAAGAACCACCTGGGCCGGATCGTCGGCGTCGCGCCGCTGTCTTTCGTCCCGGCCGAGGAAGGCAACGACTTCAAGACCAGCTTCCTGGCGGCGAATCCGGGCCTGCAGCTGGAGCGCGACCCGATGGTCGGCTACACCTACGACGCCCTGTATGTGATCGGTGCCGGCTCGGCGGTGGTCAAGGGGGCGCGCATGCCGGCGCAGATCCTGTCGTTCCTGCGGCTGCTCAACAACAACGCGATGAGTCTGTCGCTGCGCGCGACCTCCTTCAAAGAGACAGTGGCGGCGCTGACCCAGAATCCCAACGATCCGGTGACGCTGCTCGGCGTGACCGGAGCGATCCGCTTTCTGGCCAACGGGGGACGTGATCCGGTGCTCCTGGAGACCTGGAAGATCGATACAGCGGCGGGTGTGTATGTGAACACGCCCGTGCCCATGTAACCCGGGGCAGGAGCTCAAGCGTCTGTGCGCTACTGGACCTTCATCGCGCTCTTTTTCGCGCTCATCCTCGTCATCGCCCTGGCGATCGTGCTTTGGCGGTGGCGGCGACGCCGCAAGCTGCAGAAGCAGAAGCTCACGGCCCCACCGCCGCCGCCCAAGAGCCCGGCGCGGGCGCAGCGGGCGGCGCAGCTGCAAGAGCGGCTGACCGAGCTTATCGCGGCGGAGCTGCGCGTCCTCGATCAGAACGTCGGCGGGCTGGCCGGGCGCTACGCGATGCCCTGGTGCCTGGTCCTCGGCGAGCCGGGAGCCGGACAGAGCACGCTGCTGGCGAGCACCGGAATGCACGTCCCGTTCCGCGGCGCCCCCGACGAGCTGGCCGAGGCCGCCGGCTGCCGCTTCTGGTTTTACGACAAAGGGGTGGCGATCGACGTC
>DAOMZC010001389.1:0-1815 GCA_035437965.1 Pseudomonadota bacterium | reverse complement strand
GACCTCTAGCAGGCGGCCCGCGGCGTCCAGTTAGATGGGGAAGGATCAGGCTACTTCTTCTTGGGAGGCCCGCCGCCGCCACCGCCGCCGCTCGGGGGTCCGCTCGCGGCCGGGATGAGGCCCTCGGGGATCGCGAGCTCCATGCTGCCGCTGATCGGCTTGGGCGGGGGCGGCTTGTCGCCGGGGCTCGCGGGAGCGGCGCCGGCCGGCTTGGGCGCGCTGCCGCTCGGACCACCGGCGGCGGGGCTGCCGGCGGGGGGGGGGACCTTGATGTCCTTGCCGCCGACGTTGGCGCTCGAGCCGGGCGGCAGGCCGGTGATGTTGATGTCGAGCTTTAGCGTCGGTCCGCCGGGGCCGCCGGCCTTGGCCGGCGGCGGGGCGTCCTTGGCCTCCCACACAAGGCCGAGCGACACGAGCACCGTGTGGCTCGGGCTGCCGGTGGTCAGGCCGATGCCGTACGCCGCCGAGAAGAACGTGCCGTTGGGGCGCGCGCGGCGGATGCCGACGTCCCAGAACAGCGGGGTGCGCGTCTCTTCGCCGATGCCGACCGAGACTGAGCCAATGAGCTCGCTGGTGACGAACAGGCTCTGATCGCGCGACAGCAGGGCCGAGACGCCGAGGCCATAGATGAAGTGGTCGCCGAGGCCGAGCGCGCGCGTCTCACACTCGGTGGTCATCATCGGCATCATCATGCCGGTGCCGGGGGTGGTGTTGCCCTGCGCCTGCGCCGCGAGCTCTTCGGCGGTGCACGGCCGGGTGATGCCGGCGATGACGGCGCCGGCGTTGGCCGCGATCTGAATCCGGCCGTCGAGTATCCGCGGCATGTCGATGATGAGGCGCGGGTAGCCGCTGACGCCGCCCGCCCCGAGGGCCGAGAGGCTCGAGGCGGTCTCGAAGCCGAGGCCGACCGACAGAGCCAGCTGCGGCCAGTTCTTGGGCAGGTGCAGGTTGACCTTGCCGATGAGCCGCAGATCCCCGATGGCCGAGGTGTTGAGGTTGAAGCCGGAGCTGTCCTGGTACAGGACGAACGGGATGGTCAGCCCCAGCTCGACGATCTTGGCCAGCGACACGATGGCCGCCGCGTGCAGGGTGAAGCGGTTGCCGATGATGGCGTTGGTGCCGTTGTCGGCCTGACTGCCGAGCGGATCGCGGCCGTAGATGCCGACCGCCCGGATGTGCAGGCCGAAGCCGCCGATGAGGCTGTTCTCCAGGAAGAAGCCGTCGCGGTAGCCCAGGCTGGGGAACAGCGGCAGGGCTCGTCGGGCATCGAAGACCACCGAGGGAGCGGGGTCGGCGGCGTGGGCCGTGCCGCTGCCGCCGACACTGACGAGCGCCGCGGCGAAGAGCCCGCTAAGTAACGAAAACCTAGACCAAGATCTGGACGAATCCATAAGGCTGCTGCCTCCGCTCCTATGACAGTAAAGGGACTTGTCTATGCTGGTCAATAACTACAAAAGTTAGCGCGCCATTACAAAGTGTACCTGACAACGCTGCAAGCAGGGCTTGCGTGTGGCGGGGCGGGCTCGGCCCGGCCGCGGCTGGCGCCTTTTCAGCGCGGACGTTCTTGATTTTCGCTCAACCAGGCAAGATGTCATCCAATTTTGGGCCAATTCCGGGCAATTCCCGGTCGTCGGGGCAGCAGAGACGGACGCGCCGCCACCGCGCGCGCAGGTAGGCCGCTGCGAGGCTGACACCGACAGCCAAAAGACCAGTGCTGGCCGCGCCGCGGGTTCCCGGCTGGCCGGCCCGGCCGACGCTGCAGTCGCAGTGGATGCCCGGCCGTGGGGGCGCCGGGCCCGCGTCGCCGGGCTGCGC
>DAOMZC010001388.1:1281-1817 GCA_035437965.1 Pseudomonadota bacterium | reverse complement strand
CGTCGGGCGGCGGGGTCAACCACGCCGGCGCCGGCGGCGCGGCTACCGGCGGCGGCGCGGGCGGCGCTGTCGGCACCGTCAGCGGCGGCGCGGGCGGGACAGTCAGCTCCAGCGGCGACGGCGCAGGGCTGCAGGCCACCGCGGGCCAGGGCAGCGGGACACAGGTCCAGGCCGGTGGCGGCGCCTGGGCAGCGCTCGGGCTCATGGGAGGATCCGGCGGCAGCTCGGCGCGCGCCGTGCCTCCCAGACAAAGGAATAGGACCAGCAGCGCGATGCACGGCGCCGCCGGCCTGCCCAGCCTTGCTATTGCGGCGGGCTTCCTCATCGGGGTCCGCAACATCAACAGCGGGCAGGCAATGATCTGATTCGGCGTGATTTCCATGCCCTCATATTTAGCGCCGCCCGCCGTGCCGCACTGTAAGGAGTTTGTAAAACCTCCGCGCCGGCACGCGGGCTTGGGAACACGCAGCCCTGCGGCGCTCGCACCCTGCGCCGCAGCGCAAACACGGCTCCCCGCCGCACCCGAACCCTATTCG
>DAOMZC010001388.1:0-1181 GCA_035437965.1 Pseudomonadota bacterium | reverse complement strand
CCAGCTCAAACACCCTTGCCCACCGCACCCGAACCCTATTCGCCAGCTCAAACACCCTTGCCCACCGCACCCGAACCCTATTCGCCAGCTCAAACACGCTTGCTCAGGGCACTTGCGCGAGCCGCGGCAGCGCGCAAGCACGTGCTGGCCGCGCTGGATGGGTCTTTTCAAAATGAAGCGCTCTGTCCGGCGCGGCCGGGTCGGTTGGTGAGGCGCCTGAGACAGCTCCTGGTCTGCTTGGGAGGCCAGGTCTTTGCGGTTACACGCGAGTCACTGCAGTGACCTGGCGTGTTTCACGCTGCGCCGCACGCCCAGGTCGGAATACCAGGGCTGGTGATCCCGGCAAGTGTCGATCCCGCGCCCCAACCACGGTCTTTTCAAAATGAACAGCCCTTCCCACCCTCGGCTGGCAGCGGTGCGGGCAGGGGGCGCTTGGTCAAGCGGCGCGGCCTTCCGCAATCGTTCCCGCGGCAGCCAGGCAGCTGACTCGGCGACGGGCGCGCCGACCGCGGACCTTGAGCCCTCCAACCTCTTTCTGCGCGGCGGCAACATCGAGCAGGTCACCATCCTCGACTTCGGCATCGCCCGCCGCGCCATGCACGCGACCTCGATGACGCGCACGGGCCTGGTCATCGGCACGCCCGAGTACATGGCCCCGGAGCAGGCCCGCGGTCAGCGCGACATCGAGGCCAGCGCCGACATCTTCTCGCTCGGCTGCGTGCTGTTCGAGTGCCTGACCGGGCAGCCGCCGTTTGTCTCCGACGTCATCGCCGGGGTGCTGGCCACGATCCTGTTCGAGCCGGCGCCCTCGGTGCGGTCGCTGCAGCCGGCGATTCCCGAGTCGATCGACAAGCTGCTGGCGCGCATGCTGGAGAAGGAGCCGTCGGCGCGCCTGCAGGACGCCGGGCAGCTGCTCGCCGCCCTGGCCGAGCTCGACTCGACCGCCATCTCGTCGCTGCGGCTGCCCAAGGTCGCGCTGGAGCGCAACGTCAGCTCGCCCGCCGAGCAGCAGCTGGTCAGCGTCCTTTTGTCCTCGGTCCCCAGCCTCGTCCCGAGCTGGGAGACCGACGCCACCATGACCGCCCCGGCGGATCTGGAGCCGCTGCAGGAGCTGCAGCACGAGCTCGCCGTCTACGGCGCCAAGGTCGAGATCCTCGCCGACGGCTCGATCGTGACTGTAC
>DAOMZC010001387.1:0-1818 GCA_035437965.1 Pseudomonadota bacterium | reverse complement strand
GGAACGAAGATTCGTACATCACCAACGGACTATGACATTGGCTGGCTTGAGGTCGGCCGCGTCGCGCGTCGGCAGCAGCGCGCGCGGGCGGGCGCTTTGCGGGGCGGTGCCAGCAGCGCGGGCGTCGACCTAGCGCGCGAACCGCTTCCACTGCTCGGGCAGCGGCCGACCGAGCAGCTGCTCGGCCGCGGACTCCCCCAGCAGCGCGAACGTGAACTCGCCGCTATAGCAGAGCGCACCTTCCTGGTGCAGCTCGACCAGCGTACGCACCACGCGCGGGTTGTCCTTCACGATGCGCCCCGTTCCTTCGACTTCCACGCCGATCCGCACCGGCTTACACAGCCGCGCCTTGATGTCGACCGTGAACCCGAACCGGCCCTTGCTGGCGATGATCGCCCAGGCCGCGATCTCGTCCGCCAGCGTCGTCACCAGTCCCCCGTGCATGAGCCCCGGCGGACCCTGGTACTGCTCGCCCGGCGTAAAGCGGGTCACCACCTGCTCGCCGCGCTGCGCGAACCGCAGGTGAAATCCGATCGGGTGGCTCGGGCCGCAGCCAAAGCACGGCTGATCCTTGCCGAACATCTCGCAGTCGAGCGGAACCTCTTGCATGGACGGCGTATACCATAATCCGTCTACTCTCGTTCGAGCTCGAGCACGACCTTGAGGACGTTGCGGGCGGCGGCGTGGGCGAAGGCGCGGACCCCGTCTTGCAGCGCGTAGCGGGCGTGGATCATCGGCAGGACCTCGACGCGCCGCTCTTCAAGCAGACGCAGCGCCGCTGCGAACGGTCCGCAGCGCGAGCCGATGATCTGGATCTCGTCGATGACGACCCGGGTGAGCGCGGACAGCAAGGCCGTCTCCTCCGGCGGCGATGACGGGCGCGCGGCGGGGGCGGCATAGGTGCTCTTGAGCACCAGCGTCCCGCGCGGGCGGACCAGCCGCCGCGCCAGGTCGAAGCCGAGCGGCGAGCCGGTACACTCCACCACGATGTCGGCGGCGGGGAGATTGAAGATCGAGTCCGCCGTCAGGGTGCGGACGCCGCGGCGCTGCAGCAGCGCGAGCTTGTCCGGGTGGCGGCCGATGCTCACAAGCTCGCAGGGCAGCGACGCGAGGACCTGGGCGCACAGGAGGCCGAGTTTGCCATCGCCGAGCACATACACCCGGTCGGTGGGGCGGATCGCGACCTGCTCCAGGATCTGGCAGGCGGCGGCGAGCGGCTCGACGAACACCGCCGCGTCATCGGAGACCGCGTCCGGCACCCGGTGGAGGTTGGCCACGGGGACGCTCACAAAGTCGGCGAAGGCGCCGTGGTGGCGGTCGATGCCGAGCGTGGTGCGGTGCGGGTCCTGCGCGCGCTCGGCGGCGGTGCGCGCTCTCGCGTCCAGGGGCGAGCAGTTGATCTCGGCGACGACGCGCATGCCCACGGTCAGCTCGGGCCTTGGCGGCGGCTCGGCCCCCGCGGCGCTCGGCAGGGAGTGCAGGGTGCCGACGAACTCGTGACCGGGGATGCCGCGGAATCCCAGGTAGCCGCGGGTAAGCTCCAGGTCGGTGTTGCAGATGCCGGCCTTGCGCACCCGGACCACGGCCTCGCCGGGCAGGGGAGTCGGCAGGGGAAACGCAGGTTGATACTCGAGGCTCTCGCCCAGGACCAGGGCTCGCATGATGGATAGGGTCAGCTCTCTACAGCGGTCGGCGGGCTGCCGGCGGGCTGCAGCAGGTTCTGGTGCAGGCCATCGACGAACGCCAGCAGGGTCGCCGGGTCCACCGCGAGCGCGGCGGCGCGCTTGCGCAGCTCGGCGAGCACCGCCGCCATCTCCG
>DAOMZC010001386.1:0-1819 GCA_035437965.1 Pseudomonadota bacterium | reverse complement strand
GACGCTGACCGGCCGGCCGGCCCTGGAGTGGCGCGAGCAGGTCGAGAACATCGCCGAAGAGAAGCTGCGCCAGCAGATCGAGCAGCGGGCGCTCGGGTTCTACTTCCCCGGGGCCAGCCTGCTCGACCTCAAGTACGGGCCGATGGACAACGACACCGCCGAGCTGACCGTGGAGTACCGCTTCCGCGCCCCGCGCCTGGGCCGCAGCCGGCGCAGCGCCGGCGGCACCGAGCTGGTCCTGCCCGCCCCCTACCCGCTCCTGCTCGGCCGCAGCTACCTCAGCATGGCGCGGCGGCGCACGCCGCTGATGCTGCACTACGCGCTGCCGACGGTGCTCGACGCCCAGATCGACCTCCCGGCGGGGGCGCGGGTGGCGCAGCTGGCGGCGCCGCTGCAGCTTACCGACTTCGGCCAATTCACCCAAAAGGTCACCGCGCAAGGCGAGCGGCTCCTCCTGCACACCGAGACCTCGCTGCCGCTGACCCGCCTGCTGCCGGACCGCTACCCGCGCTTCGCCGAGTTCGCCACCCGCATCGACGCCGCCGAGGAAGCGATCGCCGTACTCACCCTGCCCTGACCGGCCGACGACAACCTGCGCCCGGACGGTCGCGGCGCGCCCGGACAGGCGTTTTTTATCGTCGGTGCCGGCTTACGTAGTATAAACCGCGAGGAAAAGGAGACGGCTCATGTCGCTCGCGGGCTTTCGGGTCATAAAGGGTCGATTTCACATTCGCGGCTTCAAGCCGGACGGCGACTCGGTCCGCTTCAGCGCCGATCGCAGGGAGCTGTTCGTCGGCCTGCGCCGCGAGTACAAGAGCATCTCCACCACCGGCGACTTCCAGCTGCGCCTCGAAGGCATCGACGCCCCCGAGACCCACTACGGGCTCGAGTGCCAGCCTTTCGGCGTGCTGGCCCGCGATCGCCTGCTCGCCCTGCTCGGCTTCACCGACATCAAGCACCTGGAGGAGAAGGTCGTCGGCTGCGAGCCCGAGCTCGTGCCCGGCGCGGTGCTGACCCAGGGCTTTGACCCGCACGGGCGGCCGATCTCCTACGCGCTGCTCGGTGAGCAGCCCGACCTCGTCGACGGCACCGATCTGATGGTCGGGGTGGAGCTCCTGGCGCGGACGCTCAACGCGCAGATGATCCAGCAGGGCTTCGCCTACCCGCTGCTCTACACCTCGACCCCGACGACCCACCGCGCCTGGCTGCGCGCCCAGGCCGCCGAGGCCCGCGAGCACAAGCTGGGCGTGTGGGCGGCGGACTCCTCGCGGGAGTTCAAGCTGCTCGATCGGACCTCGATCTGCGCCAGCACCGGGGCGCTGATCTATCCCAAGTTCTTCCGCCGCTCGATTGACTACCTGCGGCAGACCGCCAGCGGCCAGTTCCGCGGCGACTTCGCCGCCTGGCTGAGCGCCACCCCGCACGAAAACGATCTGGTGGTCATCAACCGCCTCGAGGTGCCGCTGAGCCAGCTGTTCGAGCAGCGCAACAGCAAGATCACCTGCCAGGCCGATCTTCTCGACATGATCTTCGTCGAAAAGTAGCCGCCGCCCGCCCGCAATCGCTCCCCGGCCGACCCGGCCCCCAAGCCACCGACGAAGGCCCCGGCGCCCGAACTCAAGCCGGCCAAGGTCGGCTCGCCGCTGCCCGTCGCGGCGCGGGCCGCTGCCGCCGTGCGGAAGGGCTGCGGAACCATTAGGGCAAAAAAAATGGAGGGACCTTGCAGTCCCTCCACCGTGAAACCCTGAAGACCAGGCGGCCTTCAGGCTTAGCTTGGGCTTGTTACCAGCGCCCGCCGCCGCCGCCGCCGCCACGGCCG
>DAOMZC010001385.1:0-1820 GCA_035437965.1 Pseudomonadota bacterium | reverse complement strand
AGCAGACAGGCGCCCGCCGCCAGCAGCACCAGCACGCGCAGCCCGCCGCCGAGGTGCGTGGTGTCATAGAGCAGCGCCTTGGCGGTCGCGGCGGCGACGAACACGTAGCCGGCGTAGCGCATCGCCAGCTCGCGCAGCTTGCCGCTCCACACCACCAGCGCCACGCCCACGACCACCCACAAGAGCGTCAGCACCAAGCGCCGCGCGACCTCGTCCGGGGCCAGCCCCGCGGTCAGGAAGTGGAAGTACCCCGCCCAGCTCGCGGTAAGCGCCGTCGCCACCAGCGCGCCGAAGCCGAGCGCCACCGTGCCCCCATCGCGGCGCTGGCGGGCCCGCGGGTAGCCGCGCACCAGGAACAGCAGGCCGCCGCCGAGGGCGACAAACAGCCCGGGCAGCAGCGCCACCGACCGCGCCGCCGCATACCAGGCGCCGCCCACACCGGCGCACAGCAAGAGGGCCAGCAAGCCGCTGCGCGTCGCCAGGCGCTCCTTGTCGATGCCGCTCGCCAGCACACCACCGGCGGCGGCAATGGTCAGAAGATACGCCGGGTCCACCTGCAGCTCGCGCCACCCGAAGATCCCGCCGAGCGCGAGCAGCGCGAGCCCGGCCCCGCCGAGCAGCACGCGGTCGCTCATCGGCTTTTCCACCAAGAGCTCGGCGGGCGGAGCCGCTCCCTGCACGTTCGCCTTCGCTGCACCCGGGATTTCAACTTGCTTGGTCATCGTCAGCACCTCCATGAAAAGGAGGATGCGCGGGGCGCGCGGCGCCCTTAGGGCCAGGCGGTGAGCGAATCAAGGACTGGTTGTGGCAAACCTGTGGCGCGGCGCCCTCAGTCGGGCAGCGTCACCCGGAAGGTCGCGCCGGCGCCGGGCTCGGACGCGAGCGCGACCCGGGCCCCGTGCGCCTTGGCGATGGCCTGGACGATCGACAGCCCGAGGCCGGTCCCCGGCTCGACGCCGGGCGGCCGCTGGGTGAAGAAGCGCTGCCAGATCTTGTCCTGGTTGCCCGCCGAGATGCCCGGTCCGCGGTCGCTCACCGCCGTCTCGATGCCGTCAGGGGTGCGGCGGACGACGACGGCGATCTCGGGGTGCGCCATCGGCTGGATCACGGCGTTGTCCAGCAGGTTGCGCAGGAGCTCGGCCCAGCGGTCGGGCGCGATGCGCACCTGGGCCGCCGCGGGGGCGACCTCGAGGCGGAAGCTCACCGCCGGGTAGCGCAGGCGGTACTCGCCCAGGACCTGCTCCAGGTAGTCGGCATAGGCGAGCGTGCTGCGCGGCTCGTCGAGCACGTCGGCCTCCAGGCGCAAAAGGCCCAGCAGGTCGTCGATGCAGCGCCGCAGCCGCTCGACCGCGGTGAGGATGCTGCGCGAGACCAGCTGGCGCGTCTCGGGGGCCACCGGCCGCTCGCCGCTGAATAGCTCGGCCGCGGTGGCGATGACCGCCAGCGGGTTCTTGAACTCGTGGGCGATGTCGGCCCCGAGCTCGGCGGTGGCCTGCCGGCGGGCCTCCAGGTCCTTCACCAGCGTCAGCAGGGCGCGGGCCAGGGCGCCGATCTCGTCCCTTCGCCGCAGCAGCTCGGGATCGGCCAGGGGGCGGCTGGGGAACACCCGCGCCGCCCGCGCCAGCGCCTCCAGCGGCCGCACCACGCGGTGGATGAACAAGAGCGCGAACAGCGCCGCGAACGCGACCTCGTACAGCGTCAGCTTCAGGAGCTCGCCGCGCAGCACGAGCAGGCGGCGGACCCCGCGCTGCGTCGCCAGGGTCACATACGCCGCGCCCCCATCCGGCCGCGGGGCGGCCAGCGCGAACAGGGCCACCGGC
>DAOMZC010001384.1:0-1823 GCA_035437965.1 Pseudomonadota bacterium | reverse complement strand
GGCGGCCGGCCGCGCATCGCCCTGGCGAGCCGCTTCCTCGGGGAGATCCCGGCCGGGCTGGTCGCGCGCAGCGGCGGCCACGGCGGGGCGAGCCCGTGGTCCTCCGGGTCCGCCTACTCCCGGCCGAGCCGGCCGCTGCTCGCGGGCGGGCAGTGGCCGCCGGGCGAGGAGGACGGTCAGGGCGACGACGTCCGCCAGGCCGCCTATGAGACGCCCGGGCGGCGACCGCGCGTCGACGACGGTGAGCAGTACGTCGAGCGCGATGAGGCAAGCGGCTTCGCCGCGGCGGTCTCCCCCTCGGGACCCGATGATGTAGCGGCGGCGATGTTCGCCCGCGGCCGGCGGCGCCCGGAGCCGGCGCGCGGCCCGCAGCGCATCGGCGACGTCATCTCGAACCTCTTGGGCCGCGCCGCGCCCGCCGGGCGGGCCGCGGAGGCGCCCGGCACCGACGGCCTGCGCGTCGAGTACGACGACGGAGCCGGGGGCTTCGGCATCGGTCAGCCGGTGCGCCACCGCAGCCTCGGGGTTGGTCGCATCACCGCGGTCGCGCCGCAGCACGGCGGCCCGCTGGTGACGGTCCGCTTTGCCAGCGGCGAGAAGACCATCAAGGCGGGCTTCCTCGAGCTCTTGGGCGACAGCGACGCCGGGCCCGAGGCGCAGGGAGACTGAGGGTGACCGGGCCGCGCGGCGCTCGCTCCTTTGGCCTTCTGTCCCTGCGCGCGCGGGCGCGAGAGCTCGCGCGGCTCATCTGGCGCGAGCACCGCAGCCCGGCGCGCGTCGCCGGCGCGCTCGTGGTCGGCTTCATCGTCGGCTGCACGCCGCTGTTCGGGGTGCAGCTGTTTCTGTGCATGGGCCTGTCGTGGCTCCTGCGCCTGAACCTGCCAATCATGTACGGGGCCGCCAACATCTCGATCCCACCGATGGTGCCGCTGCTCGGCTGGTTATCGGTCGAGCTCGGCACCTATGTCACCAGCGGGCGGCTGCTCGCGCTGGGCCGGGCGGATTTCACGGCGGCGCGGCTGCCGGACACGCTCAAGGTCTGCTTCTGGGCCTGGCTGCGCGGCGGCGTAATCCTGGGCGCGGCGCTCGGCGCGGTGGTCGGGGGCGTGGTCTATGCGCTGCTCCGCCGTCGCGCGCACGGACTGCCGCCGGAGGAACTTGTGACTGAGCGTTCCTTGGGTGCGGCGGATGTGGCCGATGCTGCCGGCGTGGGTGGTGCTGCCGGCGCGGGTGGCGCTGCCGGCGCGGGTGGTGCTGCCGGCGCGGGTGGCGCTGCCGGCGTGGGTGGTGCTGCCGGCGCGGGTGGTGCTGCCGGCGTGGGTGGTGCTGCCGGCGTGGGTAGTGCTGCCGGCGTGGGTGGTGCTGCCGGCGCAGGTGGTGCTGCCGGCGTGGGTGGCGCTGCCGGCGTGGGTGGTGTGGCGCGTGTAGCCGATGGGGCGGGTGTCGCTGGGGTGACTGCGCTGGCCGGTCCGTCGGTGCTGGCCGCGCGGCCGGACATTGCCGCAGCGCTGAAGGCGGCGGCCCGTCGCTACACCGTGACGCCGCGCCGCTTCCGTTATTACGCCCGCGCCAAGTATCGCCTCGATCCCTGCTACAGCGCCTTATGCGCGCGCATTCCCGCCGGCGCGGCGGTCGTGGATCTCGGCTGCGGCCTGGGCATGCTGGCGGTCGCGCTCGCCGAGCTGGGCGACGGCCGGCGCACCCTGGGCATCGACTGGGACGGCGCCAAGATCACCGCCGGTCAGCAGGCGGCGGTCGGCCTTGCGGGCGTGACGCTGCAGCGCGGCGACCTGCGCGAGCAACCTCTTACCGCCTGCGACTTC
>DAOMZC010001383.1:0-1825 GCA_035437965.1 Pseudomonadota bacterium | reverse complement strand
CAAGCACGTCGCGGCGGCGCTTTACGGCGTCGGGGCGCGGCTCGATGAGCATCCCGAGCTGCTGTTTGCGCTGCGGCAGGTCGAGCAGTTGGAGCTCATCACGCGGGCCAGCGCGGCCCACACCCTGAGCCGCGGCGCCACCGCGAAAAGGCCCAGCGCGCTCGCCGGCGCCGATCTGTCCGAGCTGTTCGGCATCGAGCTCGACCCCGGAGCGCCCCCGGTCCCACAGCCGGCACCCACTCCAGCCGCGCGCAAGACCCCGTCTTCGCGCAGAGCGGCAGCCGGCCCGTCTTCAAAGCAGGCGCCAGCACCCGCGCCCGCAGCTTCCAAGGCACCTCCGCGCAGAGTGTCCAGCGTCCGCCCCGCTGCCGTCCGGCCGCGGCCCAAGGTCCGTGCCGAGATGACGCGCAAGGAGCTCCTGGCCGGGGGTGTCGCGGTGTCCCTGCTGCAGCTGTGGCTGCGCACCGGCCTGCTCCTGCCCTCGGGAGAGCGCGGGATCTACAGGACCACCGCTCCGGTCCGCCGTCAGCTCACCGCGCTGCTGTCCGGGTAGCGGCGGCGCGCGGGCCTCAGCGCTCGACGCTGTGGACGATCAGGCGCTCGATCGACCAGTCGGCGGGGGCGCTCTGGTTGCTGCGCGTCTGGTCTTCGTTGATGCCGAAGATGAGGCACTCCAGCGGATTTACGCACGGGCTTGCCGCCTGGACGCCGCGGTGCAGCGGCTTTATGACCAGGACCGACGGATCGGGCAGCGCGGTGGCGCTGGCCAGCAGCACCAGCGTATCGGTGCCAAACGGCGGGCTCACCGCGAACCCCTGCCCGATGGGAATCAGCATGGGAGCGGCGCCGCCATCGCGTGAGTCGGGGACCAGGTTCTCGCCCGCCAGCATCCCCGGTCCGGGCACGAGCAGGCTGCTGCCGCCGTTGCTGTCGAGCGCGAACAGGTAGACGTAGCGCGGCTGGACGTTTTGGACCGGGCCGCTCGCCACCAGTACCGGCCTGTAGGTCTCGCCGTTGCGCACCGGGGTGCCCGGCGGCACGAACTGCTTGGTCTGCAGGTTCTGCAGCTGCAGCCGGTAGGGGAAGCGACCGCCCGGCGGGGTCTCCAGGGTCTGCCAGGTCTTGAGGCGGGCCAGGCGCAGCGCCGCGTCGACGACCGCGGCGCCCTCGCCCAGGCCCACCCACTCGCTGCGCAGCGGCACGCCGGGCCGCGACTCCTTGTCCGCCCCCGGCAGGACCCAGGCAAACTCCGGCTTGCTCGCGCCCACCCGGCCGACCAGCCAGTAGTCGGCGCGGCGCGGCTCGGGAGTCACCTCGACGCTCTTGCTGCTGCCCGGCTTGCCGAGCGGCAGCGCGGCGAGCGCCTCGGCGGGCAGCGGGACGCTGACGAACAGGCGCACCGGCGGGCCGCCTTCGGTCGGGCGCACCGCCTTGCCCACCTGGGCGGCAGTCGGCTGGGCGCCGAGCGCCTGCTCGTGGCGCTGCGCGTCGCGCACCACCCACTGGCCGCCGAGCCAGAGCAGGGTGTGGGTGGGCGTCGTCTCGGTGGGGTCGGTCACCAGGGTCACGCCGCTCTGGGTGCGCAGCGGCGCCAGCGCTTTGATGAAGGCGTCCACCTCGGCGCGGCGCGGCGGCGCGACGCCCAGGAACACCCGCAGCGGCTCCAGGTAGGGGGTGCCGAAGCTCTCGATCTCGAACAGGTCGCCGGGCTTCACGCTGCCCGCGTTGCCGGTGCGCACCGTCGCCTTGCAGGTGGTCGGCCCGAGCACCTCGCTCACCTGCAGCTGGACCGGCGTCCCGCCGACGCTGCGTAGCGCCGCGCCGC
>DAOMZC010001382.1:0-1828 GCA_035437965.1 Pseudomonadota bacterium | reverse complement strand
TGCATGAAGACTGGGTTATCTCGACGGGAGATTGGTTCAACATAAGCCCCAATGGACTGTTCTGGGGAGCCCTCTGCGCGATCCGCAGGAGTCACCGGGCCGGCTGGCCGGCAGTCTGGAAAGAGGCTGGAACCGCTGCGGCGGCGCCCCGCTGGCCTTTTCGCGGGCGCGGCGCTTTGAGCCCGCTCAGGGGCGATGCTGCAGAACGGCGCGGTAGCGGACCTTGCCGGCGATGAGTCGCTCCAGCGCCTGGTTTATCTGCTCCAGCGGGTAGAGCTCGAGCAGCGGCTTGACCTTGCCGGCTGCGCACAGGCGCAGCGCGTCTACCAGATCGCGGCGCTCGCCCTGCGTCGCCACGATGATGCGCGGCTGGGCCATGATCAGCTGACCCAGATGCAGCATCACCGGCTTGTCCGGCACGCCGACGCTGACCAGCCGTCCTTGCGGTCGCAGGCCGCGCAGCGCCCGCTCGATCTGCGGCGCCGAGTCGGTGGTCGATAAGATCATGTCCACGCTGCCCGCCGCCTGCAGCGCCAGCCCGGGATCGTCGCCGGAAAGGACCACCTCATCGGCGCCCATCTGCCGCGCCTCGGCCTGCTTGTCGGCCCTGCTGGTCACGGCGATGGTGTATAGGCCGAGCGCCCGCGCATACTGCACCGCCAGGTGACCCAGGCCCCCGATTCCGAGGATCGCGACCCGCTCGCCAGGCTGCGGCGCCGCCGCGCGCAGCCCGCTCATCACCGTGTAGCCGGCGCAGAAGATCGGCGCCGCCTCTTCATACGACAGGTTGTCGGGGATCAGGGTGCAGCCGTCGGCCCACGCCAGCATCAGCTCACTGTTGCCGCCGCCGAGCTGCATCCAGGTGTGCAGCTCGCGCTGGCAGTGGAGCCGGGCCTGGCAGCGCTCGCAGCGCCCGCAGCCCCGCTGCACCCACGACACGCCAACGCGATCACCGACCCGCAGATCGGTCACCCTGGGTCCCACGGCGACGATCTCACCCACCGGCTCGTGACCGGCGATGATCGGCGGCGGCAGGGGGAACATGCCGTGATACAGGTGGACGTCACCACCGCACAGGCCCGAGGCGCGGACGCGGATAACGACCTGTCCCGCCGATGCCGTCGGATCGGCGACTTCCTTGATGACCCAAGGCGCGTTGAACTTCTCTATGACCGCAGCTCGCATGGCCTAAAAAGTAGACGGCTGGCCAAAGTTGTCAACGGAGTTGGCAAGACGCGACGGGCCGCGGTGCCTATTAAGGTTAGGCCCTGAGGTACTCAGGTGCTGGCTGCCCCTGCAGCGCGCCGCATCTGCGGTCGAGGTCCAAAGTTGATATGCCCGATGGTACAATGAACACTGGAGGTGGCGCGGACTATGTCGGGTGACAGTCCATGCCTGTCGATCGGCCAGACGATCGGCAGCTATGAGGTGGTGCGACAGCTCGGTGAAGGTGGGATGGGAGAGGTGTATGAAGTCTTCGATAAGGAGCTTCAGAGACGCGCCGCGCTCAAGGTGGTTCCCCCGGAGCTCGCCCGCAACCAGGACGTAGTCGCGCGCTTCCAGCGTGAGGCCAAGGCGATCAGCCAGCTGCGCCACCCGGGCGTAGTTCACATCTTCGTATATGGTGTCCTGCCGCTTCTGCGCGGCGCTCCGTACTTCATCATGGAGTACTTGGAAGGGGAGACGCTGCGCGTCCGCATCCAGAGCGCGGCCAAGCAGCCCGGGGGACGCCTGGGCATCGAATATCTGCCCATGCTGCAGCAGATTGCCAAGGCGCTGGCCGCGGTTCACCAGCGGGGCCTGGTGCATCGCGACCTCAAGCCTTCAA
>DAOMZC010001381.1:0-1829 GCA_035437965.1 Pseudomonadota bacterium | reverse complement strand
CTCGGGCACGATGGCCATCGGCGACGGCTTCCGCGCCATCGCCCGCGGCGATGCGCGCAAGGTCGCGGAAGGACTGCGCCAGGCTGGGCACCAGCGTGCTCAGGCCGGGCTCGGCGGCGCCGGCGGCCAGGGACTGCAGGGCCTCGGTCTGCTCGGTCGTGCGCAAGGAAGAACGGAAGCGCAGCAGGGTGTGGCCGATGCCGAGGAAATCCCCATCCTGAAGGACCACCCTCCCTTCTATCTGTTTGCCGTTCACCCAGGTCCCGTTGCGCGACCCGGCATCAAAGACCACGAAGCTCGGGCCAGCGCGTTCCACCTGCGCGTGCCGGGAAGAGATATGGCGATCGGCAATCGCGACGTTGATGTTGCGGCTCTGCCCGGCCCGCTCGAGGTGGGCCTGCGTCGCGTCGCCGCGGCCAAGGCGCACCTTGTCGATCCCGGCCAGGCAGTAGCGCCACGCGGCGCGGCCTGGGTGATCGCAGTGAAGCAGCAGAAACAGGTGCGGTTCCCGCCGCACGGCGGGGCTGCGCGAGGAGCGTAGGGAGTCCTCGCAAGTCTCCTCCTCAGCTGGCTTTTTCTGGCTCGCCATGTTGGCCGTTACTATATCAGGTGCGCAGCTTCTCGGCTTAGCGCGGCGGCAGGACGACGATGCGGCCGTTGCCGGTGTCGGCGATGTAGATGCCGACCTCTGTAGCGAGTATGTTCGACGGCGCCTGGAGCCGGCTCGCGGTCAGTCCGCCGGCGTTCGGGGCGCCGCTGTTCACGTCGCCCTGGCCGAGGACGGCGTCGATCGGAGCGTTCAGCTGGGTCGGGATGCGGGTCCACCCCGCGACGCGGTGCAGCTGGCGGTCGGCTACGTACAGCTGGCCGTTATAAGTGAACAGTCCCATCGGCTCGTTTGTCGCCGAGTTGTTCGCGGTGGGCGAGGCTCCGGATACGACGAAGCTCGGCTGGCCAAGGACTACGTCGGCGGCCTGACCGCTTGCCGGATCGAGGGTGTTCCAGATGAGGACGCGGCTATTGTAGGTGTCGCTCACGTAGATGTGCGAGGCGTCGGCGTGCACCCCGAACGGTCCGCTGAGGGTGTTCGCCATCGGCTGCGCCGCTCCGGGTACCGGGTTGCGGTTCTGGCCGATGCCGGTGAAGTCGGCCTGCCCCAGCACGATGTCGGCCCGCTGGCCGTTTACGAGCCCCGCCACGTTCCGCCAGATGAGCACCCGGCTGTTGTCGGTATCGGCTACATACAGGCGGCCGCCGGCGAGCCAGACCGCGCTCGGGCCGTGCAGTCCGCTCGCGGGCCCACCGGTGTTGATGCCGCCGCTGCCGAGCGTCGTCTGACCAAGGACTATATCGGCCGGCTGGCGGTTCTGGGTCGGGAGGTTCTTCCAGATCAGCACGCGGTGATTGAACACATCCGAGACCACCAGCACCGTTCCGTCCGAGGCGACGCCGTAGGGGTTGTCCAGGCCATAGGCCGAGACGCTGCCGCCGCTATCGGCGGACGCGCTGGTGAAGTCCTGCTGCCCCATCACGACCGTGGGCTGCTCGCTGGCGCTCGTGGGCAGGGTGGGCCAGATGAGCACGCGGTGGGCGTCGCGATCCACAACCAGGAGGCGATTGCCGGCGCGCGCGACGGTGGTCGGGGCGCGGTAGCGGGTCGCGCTGGCCAGGGCGCCGCTGGCGAAGTTGGTGGTCGGGGCAGACTGTCCGAGGATCAGGTCGGCGGCCTGGCCGTTAGCGGCCGGCCAGCTCTGGTAAAGGAGCACGCGGTGGTTGCCGGTGTCGGCCACGGCCAGGCGCGTGCCATCGGTGGCCACCGCGGCGGGGCC
>DAOMZC010001380.1:0-1837 GCA_035437965.1 Pseudomonadota bacterium | reverse complement strand
TCGCCGTCTCCCGCGCCGAGGCGCGCTCCAGCGACAGCCGCAGCTCGCGGTAGCCGTACTTGACCGCCGCCGTCAGGTCCGCGTGTCCGGGGCGCGGGATGGTCATCGGCTCGAGGTCGCGGTCGCGCCACTTGGCGTGGTCGAGGTTCTCGATGTGCAGCGCGATCGGGGCGCCGGTGGTGTGGCCGGCGAGCACGCCGGCGCTGATGCGCGCGTGGTCGCGCTCGAGCTTCATCCGCCCGCCGCTGCCAAAGCCGTGCTGGCGCCGGGCGAGCTCGGCATCGAGCAGCGCCGACGACAGCGGGAGCCCCGCGGGCATCCCCTCGAGAATGCCGGTCAGCGTCGGACCGTGCGACTCACCGGCGGTCAAAAAGCGTAGCATCCAGGCTCCGGGACAAAGAGGGTGGGGCGGCATCATAGACCAGGCGGTCGGGGTCGCCCAGGTGGTTGGGTTGGCGCCTCAGTCGGTCGCGGACCACGTCGCGGCGAGCAGCGGGCCGGTCTCGGTAAGCTCGGCGCCGAGCGCGCGCAGGGTCGGGGCGAAGCCGGGGAAGCTGTCGGCGGTCACCTCGGCGCCGTCGACGGTGGTCTCGCCGTCGGCGACCAGGCCGGCGACCGCCAGGGCCATGGCCAGCCGGTGGTCGCCGTGGCTGGTCACCGCGGCGCCGCGCAGCCGGGTCGGGCCGACGATGATGAGGCCATCCTGGGTGGGCGTGATGTCGGCGCCGAGCTTGGCGAGCTCGGTCGCGGTGGCGGCGATGCGGTCGGTCTCCTTGACCCGCAGCTCGCTGGCGTCGGCGATCACCGTCCGGCCGTGGGCCTGGGTGGCGGCGACGGCGAGGATCGGGATCTCGTCGATCATGGTCACCACCTGCGGGCCGCGGCAGGACACCGCGGACAGCGGCCGCTGGTAGAGCCGCAGGTCGGCTACTGGCTCGCCGGCCGACTCGCGCGGGTTGCGCAGCTCGATGGCGGCCCCCATCGCCTGCAGGGTCGTGACGAGGCCACTGCGGGTGGGGTTTACGCCGACGCCGCGCACCGTGATCTCGCTGCCGGGGATGAGCGCCGCGGCGACCAGCACGAACGCCGCCGAGGACGCATCGCCGGGCACGGTCAGGGTGAGCGGCTGCAGGGCCGCGGCCGGCTCGATGGTGATGAGCTGGCCGCTGCACTCGACCCGGGCGCCCATGCTGCGCAGCATGCGCTCGCTGTGGTCGCGGGTCGGTCCGGGCTCGCGCACGCTCACCGGGGCGTCGGCGTACAGCCCGGCGAGCAGCAGGCAGCTCTTTACCTGGGCGCTCGCCACCGGCAGGTCGTAGTGCATCCCGCGCAGCGGGCGGTCCACGCTGCCGGACAGCGCCAGCGGGGCCAGCCGCCCGCCCTGGCGGCCGATGAGCTGCGCCCCCAGCTGCCGCAGCGGTCGCACCACACGCTCCATCGGCCGCCGGCACAGCTGCGGCGAGCCGACGAGGAAGCTGGCGAAACGCTGCCCCGCCAGGAGGCCGGCCAGAAGGCGCATCGTCGTCCCCGAGTTCTGGCAGTCGAGCGGCGCGCTCGGCTCGCGCAGGCCGTGCAGGCCCTGCCCCTTGATGAGGAGCTCCAGTGCGCCGGCGGGCACGGCGGACGGCTCAATCGGGGGCGCGGCCGGGGCGGGCGGCAGCTCGAGCGTGCAGCCCAGGGCGGCGAGGGCGTGGATGGTGGCGTGGCAGTCGGCCCCGCTCAAAAGGCCCCGCACGCGGCTCGTCCCGGTGGCGATGGCGCCGAGCATCACCGCCCGGTGGCTGATCGACTTGTCGCCGGGCACCGCGCACTCGCCGCGCAGCGGCCCGCCGGCGCG
>DAOMZC010001379.1:0-1837 GCA_035437965.1 Pseudomonadota bacterium | reverse complement strand
GTGGCGGTGCTCGGGCTGCGGCTGCCGACCGGCGAGGCGCCGCAGCTGGCGCGGCTCGGGCGGGCCTTCGCCGAGCTCCTCGGGGCGGAGCTGGCCGCCGGGGAGCGGCTGCTCGTCCTGCCCGCCGAGCGCGTCGAGCACATGAAGCTCAAGCTGGGCCTGGACGAGGCGGAGGCGTACCCGCTGGCGACGCTCGGGCGCATCCACCGCAACCTCAGCCCCGACCTGGTGGTGGTGGGCACGCTGGCGCCGCAGGAGCCGCGCGGCACCCTGAGCGTGACCATCGAGGTCAAGGACTGCCTGACCGGCGCCGTGAAGGCCACCGCCAAGGTCACCGGCCCCGCCGCCGAGCTGTTCACCCTGGCCTCCCAGGTCGGCGGGGAGCTGCGCCGCCGGCTCGGCAGCGGCGCCCTGTCGGGCAACGAGCGCGCCGAGCTGCGGGCGCAGCGCCCGGCCTCGTCCGAGGTCGCGCAGCTCTACGCCGACGGCCTTACCCGGCTGCGCCGCTTCGATCCGGCCGGGGCGCGCCGCATCCTCGAGCGGGTCGTCGAGGCCGACCCCGACTTTCCCCTGGGCCACCTGGCGCTGGCCGACGCGCTGCACGCCCTGGGCTACGACGAGCGCCAGCGCCTCGAGGTCCAGCGCGCGTTCGCCCTGTCGGGCAACCTGCGGCGCGAGGAGCGCTCGCTCATCGAGGCCCGCTACCGCGAGACGACCAAGGAGTGGCCGGCCGCCTTCGCGCTCTACCGCACGCTGGCGACCATCCACCCCGACCAGATCGATCACAGCCTGGACCTGGCGGCGGCCGAGCTGCGCGCCGAGCGGCCCGCCGAGTCGCTGCACACAGTGCAGGAGCTGCGCCAGCTGCCCGAGCCGCTGCGCAGCGACCCGCGCATCGATCTTGCCGAGGCGCGGGCGCAGATGGAGCGCTCGAACTTCACCGCCGCGCTGACCCTTCTCGACCGCGCGGCGCAGAAGCAGGAGGCGGTGGGGGCGCCGCTGCTCTTGGCCAGCACGCTGCTCCTGTCCGCCTTCGCCCGCATCGATCTGGGGCAGCACGAGCGGGCGCTGCAGGACGCCGAGCGCGCCCGGGCGCTGTTCACCACCGGCGGTGACTCGTTCGGGGCGGTCGACTCGCTGTGGGCGGTGGGGACCATCCACAGCTGGCGCGGCGACCTCGCGCAGGCGCTGGCGGTCGGCGAGCAGACCCTGAAGCTGCTGATGGACGCCGAGAACGACACCCTGACCGCGGTGCACCTGGGCAACCTGGCGAGCCGCCTGTGCCAGCGCGGTCAGCTGCCCCTGGCCAAGGCGCGCGCCGAAGCGGGCCTCCTTCTCGGCCGCCAGGTCGGCAACCGCGAGGCGACCGGTCAGGCGCTGGTGAGCCTCGGCCTCATCGCCTTTCTGCGCGCCGAGCTCACCGCGGCCGAGGAGCGCTTCGCCCAGGCGCGCGCCGAGCTGCAGCTCCTAGGCGACCCGCGCATGACCGCCTGGGTCGACTTTCACGTCGGTCAGCTGCGGGTCGCCCAGGGGCGGCTGCCGGAGGCGACCGAGCTGCACCAGCGCGCCCTGCAGGTGCGCGACGCGCAGCAGCTCGGCAGCTTCGCGGCGGAGAGCCGGATGGCGCTGGCGACCCTGGCGCTGCGGCGCGGCGACAGCATGCAGGCCGAGTCGCTGGCGCGCGCCGCGCTGGTCCGCTTCACCGAAGACCGCAGCGCCGACAACCTGGCGTGGGCGCAGGCGCTTTTGGCCCAGGCGCTGACGGCGCAGGGGCGCGCGGCCGAGGCGCACGAGTTCCTGCTTGCCGCCGCGACGCAGCTCACGCAGAGCCAGAACG
>DAOMZC010001378.1:0-1838 GCA_035437965.1 Pseudomonadota bacterium | reverse complement strand
GCATAGTGAGAAGCTCTCACGGACGGCAGCAGAAGCTCCAGACATAATCCTTGATGAGGAAACATACGGCCAGGGGAGCGCGCCAGCGACCCGCGTGAACCGGCCGCCGCGCGCTGCGGAAAGCCTGGGGCGCGATTAGTGCAGTCGCTCGAGGGTCTGCAGATCGAAGCTCGCGTCAAGCTTGGTATAGAGCGCGCGGGCGGCGTCTAGATGGTGCTGACGCCGCGCCTCGCCCTTGGGCAGGTGAGCGGCCAGCATGTGGTGGCTGCGGGCCGCGTCATAGGGCATGTCATGCGCCTCTGCCGCCGCCAGCGCGTCGGTCCAGTCGGCCAGGGCGCTGTGCCGCCGGCCCGTGAGCCAGCGAAAGTTGCCGCGCAGCCGCCGCGCGATCGGCCGACAGAAATCCATCTTGCTGCCGTAGCGCATAAGGGCCCTGACGATCCGCTCGAGCAGCCGGCGCTCGGCGAGCGGGAGTTCGCCGCGCCGCTCCCACTGGCCCACGTACACCTCGGCGGCATTGGTCAACGGGTCCACGGTGTGGGTCGCGACTGTATCGATCTTCAGCGACCGCTCGGCCGACGCCGCCGCTTCCGCCTCTGCCTCGTCGTAGCGCTCAAGTCGCCACAGCGCGGCGGCCAGGCGACCGTGCGACATGGCATAGTCCGTCTCTGTCAGGTGGTCGCGACCGCGCTCGGCGACCAGGACCTCGCGCAGCTCGATGATGCGCTCGGCCCACTGCTCCCGGTGGGGTGCCAGCTGGAGCTCGAGCAGGCCGCACAGAGCCCAGGCGGCAGCCTGACCATTGTCGGCACTCCGGCCGAGCGTCAGCATCCGCTCATAGGCCGTGGCAGCAACGGAAAAACGGCCCCAGCGCACGGCGCAGCGGCCGACGCCGTGCAGCCCGGCCTGGAGGTATCGGGTGGCCCCGACGCGCTCCGAGAGTCGCACGATCTCTTCGGCCGCCTTGATGCCGCCGGCCCAGTCGCAGGCGCTGCCCTGGTAGACCAGCATCCATATGAGGACGCCGGCGCGGCGCAGCGGGTCGGCGATGAGCGGCAGCAGCTGCACGGCGCGCGCTGCATACGAGGCCGCCGCCGCCCGCAGGCTGGCGAGGCTGGCGACGACGGCCATGCACCCGAGCGCCTCCGCCAGCTCGACCGACTGCCCTGCCCGTTCCGCCAGGTTGAGGGCCTTGAGCCCGCAGAACGAGATTCCCAGCTTGTCGTTGCGCAGGTAGTTTATCTGTACCAGCGTGTTGTAGGCGCCAGCGAGAAAGCGGAGCTCGGCGGTCTCCTCATCACTCACTCTCTGCGCGAAGCGCGAAGGGATCTGGTGGTGCAGCGCCGCAATCGCGGCCTCGCGCAGCGCCGCGCGGACCGTGCTGTAGCGGGTGGGCGGCCAGGCGGCCTGGGTCGTCGCCAGGCCGCGGCGGAACTCGCGGTCGGACTCATCGATCCGCGCCAGCGCATAGTGGGCCCGCCCCATCTGAATCGCGCACTGCGACTGGCAGCTGACATCGGGTCCATCGGGCCGCGCCATATCCAGCCGCGCCGCCTCGGAGAAGAAGGTCAGCGCCTCTGCGTTCGCGGAGCTCGCCAGGGCCTGCGCGCCGGCGCGCAGCAGGTACTTGATCGCGCGCGCGTGCGCCTCGGCGCGTACGAAGTGATGCGCGACCAGCGCATAGTAGGGAGACAGATCCTTGACGTTGTTCTCGAACCACTCCGCCACCGCCAGGTGCAGAGCGCGGCGCTGCTCGAACAGCATGAGGTTGTAGGTCACCTCTTGCGTGATAAGGTTCCGCCCGGCGGTTCCCGTCGCTGTTATAACCTTCGGGAACG
>DAOMZC010001377.1:0-1839 GCA_035437965.1 Pseudomonadota bacterium | reverse complement strand
GCCATCGGCTTTGCGCCGTCGACCCGTGAGGTGCGCTGGCAGCAGCTGCTGCCGACCGTCGATCCGCTGTCGGTGCGCAGCAGTGAGCACGACGCGCTGGCGGGCGGCCGCTACCTGGCCTTATATGGAGTCGGCTCGGCGGGCTGGCACCTGACCGCGCTCGACGCCAAGGACGGCACCCGCCTGTGGGACGTCACCCTGCGGCCGCTGTTTGCCGTGGATGACATCGAGTCGCTGGTGGTCACCGCGCGGTTTGCCTACGTCAACCGCACGAGCTCTCTGGAGATCTACGACGCCGCGACCGGCCGGCTCGTCGGCACGGTGGGCAACGAGACTTATCAGGAACCCTGAGCCGGGCGGTCGGCCGGCGATGCTCGACCGAGGCGCCGATCGTTAGAAGATCTGGCGCGGCGGCCGGTCGGCGGGGCGCTGCAGCCAGTTGTCGGCCGGATAGTGCGCGCCGGCCTCCACCACGTGCAGCGAGTACGCGTGCCGCGAGCGCGGCGAAAGGTTGGCCCCCGAGCGGTGCGGCAGCAGGCCGTGCAGCACCACCAGCGTGCCGGCGGCGACCTCGAGCGGGACCATCTGCTCCTCGGCGAACGGCGCCTGATCATAGACCGCGAAGGTGGTGCGCGGGGTCGGACCGGAGGCGCCTTCCAGTGGCTGGGGCGTCCGCAGGAAGCGGCGCCGCAGGCTCGTACGGTGGCCGCCCGGCTGGGCCCACAGGCAGCCGTTTTCGACGGTGGCGTCCTCCAGCGCCAGCCACAGCCCGGTGCAGGTAATCGGGTCCGTATAAAGGAAGGTCGCGTCCTGGTGGCTCACCACCTCGCCGCCGAGGTCGGGGACCTTGAAGATGTACATCGACTGCAGAAGGAGCGGCGCCTGCAGCCCGAGCGCCCGCAGGACGGCGCCGAGCAGCGGGCTGCGCGAGTGCCGCGCGAACACCGGGTCGAGCTCGTGCAGGGCGTGGCCGATCTTGTTGAGCGCCAGGTGCTTGGGCCGGGTCAGGCGGCCGCCGGCGGCAAGGCAGCTCGGCTCGAAGAAGAACCGGATCTGGTCGCCCGAGCCGAGGAAGTAGTCGTCCGTGGTCTGCGCCTGCTCGGCGGTCGAGAACACCGATAGCACCTCGCCGAGTGACTGCGGCTCGAACTCCTCGACGATCGCCGCCGCGCGCCCGAGGAGCTCCTGGCAGTCGGCCGCGGAAAAGGCGCCAGGGAGGACGAGGAACCCATCGCGCTCGTAGCGGGCGCGCAGCTCCGGCCCCTGCAGGGTGAGAGCGCCAAGCGGAGAAAGCGGGCCTTCCGACATGCGCCGAGTATGCCGCACACGGCTCCGCGCGGCCAAGATGTGCAGCGTGCAGCGTGCAGCGTGCAGCGTGCAGCCGCGACGCCGCAGCCGCGCGCTCGGGTGCCAGGCTCGCGGAGGCCAAAGGCGCCGCGGCTGCACGCTGCCCATCCCGGCCGCGCATGGTTTACAAGGTTCCGGTTCCCGTCTAACCTCCGATCGGAGGTTTTCCCGTGAGTACAGGGCCCCGAAACAAGGACAGGGACCGCGAGCTGTCCGAGATCATCCAGGAGGCGCAGCTCGTCCGGGCCGACGTGCTGCAGCGGGCCCAGCGCAACGCCAAGCAGCTGCAGGAGCCGCTGTGGCGCCTGCTGCTGCGCGAGGGGCTCTTGTCCGATGATCAGCTGTTCCGGGCGCTCAAGCAGTACGTCCGGGTGCCGGTGCTGGCCGAGGAGCACCTGGAAAACGTCGTCGTCCCGCCGGAGCTGCGCGAGGCGGTGGCCCCGCGCCTGGCGCAGCAGCTCGGGATCCTGCCGCTGGAGCGCTCGACCGACG
>DAOMZC010001376.1:0-1839 GCA_035437965.1 Pseudomonadota bacterium | reverse complement strand
CCGCCAGCATCGCCACCTGCACCACCGTACTCGGCAGCACCACCCACTCGTAGAACCACGGCGGGGTCAGCGCGCCGCGCCACATAAACCGCGGCAGCAGCGACAGCACGGCCAGCGCCACCACCACCAGGCTGAGGCGGGTCAGGCGGCGGCCGAAGCCCGGCAGCGCGTAGCGCATGAGCCCGATCCACAAAAGACCCAGCATCCCCAGCACGACCGGAAACAGCCCAAGGCGCGGACGGAGCGAGATCCCGAGCGCGAGCGCCGGCCCCACGCTCGCCAGCAGGGCCACGAGTGATGCGGACATTAGGCTCAACTATGCCCGAGAGGCCCGCCCGCTCGCCAGCGAAGCGCGCAGTTCTCGACGCCGAATGCCAGCTGCGGTCGAGCCGGGCGTTCGTTTCTGCCCGCCGGTCCCGCCCGCCGGCTGCATTGTGGTGCCGTTCCCGAGCGCGGTCCGCTATGCTGCGGGGACATGGACGCAAGCTTCCATCCCTACCAGCGCACCGTCGAAGACTGGCACTTCTGGTATGTCGTGCGGCGGGACATCCTCGCCCTCCTCCTCGACGAGCTGCGGCTTGGCCCGGGGGCGCGGCTGCTCGACATCGGCTGCGGGACGGGCGGCTCGTCGCTGGTGCTCGCTCGCTACGGCCAGGCGATCGGCCTCGATCGCGAGCTGCGCTCGTTCCGCCTGGCGCCGGATCGACCCTACAGCCACCGCGTCGTCAGCGGAGACGAGACGCTGCCGTTCGCCGACGCCAGCTTCGATGCCGTGGTGGCGCTGGACGTGCTGGAGCACCTCGACGATGACCTCGCGGCGGCGCGCGAGATCCGGCGGGTCCTCAAGCCGGGCGGGGCGGCGGTGATCTTCGTGCCGGCGCTGGACATCCTGTGGGGCCACAACGACGTCATCTCGCACCATCGCCGGCGCTACACCCGCGGGAGCCTCTCGCAGGTGCTCACCGCCGCCGGCTTTACCCTGAGCCACCTCGGCTACTTCAACCTGCTGCTGTTCCTGCCGACGCTGGCGGTGCGGCTGCTCGATCGCCTGACCCCCAAGGTCACAAATCGCATCGAGTACCAGCCGGGCCCGAGCCGCTGGAACTCCCTGCTCACCAAAATCTTCGGCCTGGAGGTGGGTCTCTTGCGGCGGACCACGCTGCCGCTCGGGACCTCGGTGTGCTGCCTCGCCCACAAGCCGCGGGAGGCGGCGGCGCAGTAGTCAGCGGCGCCCGGTTGTTCTATAGGTGGGCGCCATGCAAGCACCCACCCCGTCCGCGACTCCCCTTGTCCTTGTCACCGGATTCCTCGGCAGCGGCAAGACCACCTTCATAAACCGCCTGCTGCAGCTGCCCACGCCGCCCAAGCTCGGGGTCGTCGTCAACGAGTTTGGCCAGATCGGCATCGACGGCGCGCTGCTTGCCGGGACCGAGATCCTCGAGCTCGCCAACGGCTGCGTGTGCTGCGTCAAGGGCACCGAGATGTGGGAGTCGGCGCTGGAGCTCGTCGATCGGGCGGGCGCCGAGGTGCTGCTGGTCGAGACGAGCGGGCTGGTCGAGCCGGGGGTACTGCTGGAGCAGTACGCGCTCTTGCCGCCGGCGCTCGCGGCGCGCCTGGAGCTGCGCGGCCTCCTGTGCCTGGTCGACGCGCTGCACGTGCACGAGGCGCTCGCCCGGCGGCCCGAGGTCGCGCAGCAGCTGCGGCTCGCCGATCGACTGCTGCTCACCAAGGGCGATGTCGGCCAGCCTGCCGAGCTCCTCCCGGTGCACCGGCTGCCCGACGAGGTGTCGTCGGCGAACGACGCCGTCGTCGATCGCATGGTGCAGCACGGCAGCGATG